>JANWJI010000108.1 GCA_025449515.1 Nitrososphaeraceae archaeon
ACTCCTGGCATAACAGGTTCAGAAAACTTTTGGTCGGATATGAAAAGAAGTTAGAAAATTATTTTGCGTTAGTATGTTTAGGTTGTTGTATTCTTATTTACAGGAGGATAATATTGGGATAGGTTCTAAGTCTCTTTTGCGTGAGATCAGAGGTAAGTTTCATAATTTTTGTCGCCAACGATACATATCATATTATAATTTAATGAAGGTAGGACTTGTAAGTCAGTTGTCAGTCGAATAAGGGATTAACAATAAGTATTTATCGTCTGCTTGGTGAGGTAGTCTAGGAATGTCGTCTCAGATGGTTTCGGAGGATCAAGTCTATGCAGCCCTAAGGAAATGTATGGATCCAGAAATTCCGGTGAATGTGGTCGATCTTGGTCTTATTTATGATGTTAAGGTTAAGCCTGAGAATATTGTAGATATCAAAATGACGATGACTACTAGAGGCTGCCCTTTACATGATACGTTAGTAGGTGATGTAAAGAGATATGTTGGTAGAGTTAATGGAGTTCAAAACGTCGACGTAGAAATAGTGTGGGATCCCCCTTGGGATATAAACAAAATGGATCCGAATGTGCGAGAAAAGATGGGATTTGGCAAGCCAAAGTTGCGATTTCAAGTTGATTATGAGACCTACATGCCTGCCAAAATAGGGAATTCTAGTTCAGAGCAAGATGGGTCCTTGATTTTATTAAATGACAAAAACCAGGGATATATGGTAAATCAAGCAATTGTAGAATTCTGGAACTCATGCGATGGAACGAAAACCGTCAATCAGCTCACGGACCAATTCGCATCGAAATTAGGCATGCCCAGACAGCAAGTTGAACAAGAAGTAGTACAGTTGATACAACAGCTTTTGGAATCAGAATTACTTAAACCTTAACCTCTAGCTCACTAGCTGTGTCTGGCGTAGTGGATTCATGAAGCAGGACTTACGGAAAATTCAACTTGCTGAAAAAGTTATTGTGGAGCTGGGTATGGGAGATGGGCGAGTTTTGCAAAGATTGGTCGAAGAATACTCCGGTGATCGATCGGTAGCTTATGTGGGTATCGAGAAAGATAAGATTTTAGCCGATCAGGCCCGGATGCGTGTGAATTCACAAAACGTCTCGATAGTAAACTCAATGTTTGAACAGATCTTGATTCTCTTTTATGACCAGTGCATAGATTTAGTGGTCATGGTATTGCCGGATCCAGATTATATTGATCCCGTCCATCATGAAAAGTGGAGTCCGTTTTACGGACAACTAATACATTCAAAACTAAAGGACCTTGGAGTCCTTAAGATAGTAACTGAAATAATTGATGATCTACTAGAACCAGTATCAGATGTTACCTATTCAACACAGGTTAATTGGCTAATTGACGCGTTTTTTAATCTAGGATTTAGATTACTCACCAAGAAAGATGGCCCACCACTGGGTTATACCAGTTTATATCTGGATAAATTTAGAGCCGATCCACAGAGGATTCGCATGGTCACATTGGACTTCGTGAAACGTAATAAAAGTCCGCTTCCGATATAATGCCGGCGCATAGCATCAAGCTGTTTTCGATTATGCATCTACTGTAATTCCATATGCATGTATCACGACTCCAGTGGATCAAATCCTCCGGATTTCAGTTGAGGCTTGGCATGTTTTTCCAGAAGGCTTGCCAGTCTGTCAAAGGTTATTGAATCTACCCAAATCTTCGTAAATCATATCGTGGTCGCCAATCCCTTACAGATTAGGTATACGGCAGCGTAGGTTGGAAGCTTCTCTTTCTTCTGATTTGCGGTAAATGTACGTCCTCTAAGCTTGAATTTGAGATTCGAAGGTTTCACATGAACTTGTACGTCGGTATCATTTAATAAACACGCATCATTTAGTGGGTCGAATTTGTTGAGGTCCACACAACGAAGTTTGGATAAACCACTCTTGCCATTCAACGTTCCGCCATGCCTGAATATTCTATGTATATCGATGGTGACCTGCGGATCTATTTTTATTCCGATTTCCTTTGCGTACCCTATAATGTACTTGCTAAATCTTTCGTATCCGCCTAACTTGTTTATGAAGTTTGTCAACTTTGAAGATGAGGATTGATCAATACGTAGTTTTCTTGCCAGTCGCATACTCCAACCGTACCTAAACCCTGCCTTAGGAAATTTAATGCTGACTTTGTCGTTTGCCCCCTTTCGTACTCCGATCACTTCTGGTCCAATTCCATTACCAAGGATGTAGCCTACTAAATCAGATCTGGCACGAGAGTCAAGATGATGAAAGCAAGCATCATAGACGTACAGATGAAATCCGCTATTTCCAGAAAAGTATACAGAAATATTGTCGTCCTCTACTCCAATTTCGTCAGTCAGAATGGCAATGAGTTTCTTTATCTCCTTCCTGAGACTGATGAAACAGTTACTACAAGGAATCGATTCCACTCGAACAGTCGAGTTCTTGCAGAGCGGGCATGGATCAGCTGTGGATTCTATAATCTCACCGCAATTAGCACACAAATGATACCGATGGGAAACTTCACATGGAAGTCCCAAGTCTTTCGCATCTATATCAAAAATAAGATCGGCCCCCTTCCATCCTTTGTCTTGCATCAAATTAGCTGGGAAATTGTAATATGCATTCGAACAGTAAAAGTCGGATGGAGTGTTTCTAATTAGTGTAGCATAAACTTCCCTAATGTTATTGAATGACAGATGCCTCATCATACCTGTTTGAAACGTCATGAATCCAAATTCTCTTTCATTAATTCTGGAAGGAGTTTCAACTAGATCATTATATTTAAAATAATATTCTCTAAATGCATTTCTAACAAACAGTAAGTCGCTTGTTGAATTCTTTAAGTTATTCATGTTGATTGCGTTGCTATTAGTCTGGCCTACGTCTAAATTTCAATGGATTTGTTATTTCCCCACAATCTAAAGTACGAAAGCATAGATCCTCACTATTCAACTTACTACAAGACGGAACGTTATATCGAGTTTGGCCTCCCTTAAGCCCGGCCAAATGTTCGACCTGATACCTAGTTATTTTCTCATTGAAATCAGGTGCGGGATGAAAGAGAGTCACTATCGAATCAATATTCTTGCCTATCGATAGCATGTATGTGGCCACCATGAGTCTGGCGGTGTGAGGCAGATTCTCACCCTTA
Organism: Nitrososphaeraceae archaeon; assembly: GCA_025449515.1. Classification (GTDB taxonomy): domain Archaea; phylum Thermoproteota; class Nitrososphaeria; order Nitrososphaerales; family Nitrososphaeraceae; genus JARBAU01. Next base: position 3,157 of record JANWJI010000108.1, read on the forward strand.
GACATTAGATCAAGGGCATGCTTTATGCACGGTGGATAATCTGAAATTCTGGGCAGTTTATTTTCGTAAGTAGGTCTGAACTTGAGCGCAAGATAGTTTGCCTTCTGTACTATCGGTTGTGGAACATTTGATAATGACATTGCTCTAATTTTTTCGTATATGAGATTACCAAGTTCATTCCTTACTAGTCTCACTATTTCATCCGCATCAAGGTAAACGTATCCGCCATGCACGGCCTTATTTACTATTTTCCATCCTTCTTCGTGGAAGTGCGAGGACCTTACTAGGTAGTCCGTTACTTTCATTCTAAATACTTGAGCGTTTTCTGGGTCGAGGTCAACTTCGACTTTAAACAACTCCTTAAAAATTTCAAATAAGAGCAACTGTTTCTTCTTCTCATCTCTCTCGGTTCGCAGGTCTTGAATGAGAAAGGCCTCCGCTCTCAGAGCTTCAAATAATGAATGCTTTTTGAGGATTTGTTCTATATTAGTTAACTTGACTAGCATAAGCGCGCTCAAAAAAGTTAAAACTTCCACCTCGTGTCTTTCAAGGTTTTTATAAATCTTCCCTTGCATTTCGACCTCCACTCTGATTGTAGCTCTATCAATGATATACTCCATTTCCGGTCTGTTAAATTCATCAACATCAAGATGACTCTCAGTCAGAAATTTTGAAGCTTCATTAAGAAATGGGTATTTCGCAAAGTCAGCAGTTCCAAGTTTCAATGACAATGGTATTTATAACATTACGTTTAACCGAAATAAAAAGGCCATCCTTAGAATGTATTAAATTGGATACCGATTAACAATGATTGTTTGACAGGCTGCCTCGGATTTCATGTATCCATTGCTGGAGGAATTGCAAATTCCGTCGATAATGCAAAAAAGATCGGATGTACAGCTTTTCAAATATTCACTCGTAATCCTAGAGGTTGGATCGGTAAAGAGCTAGATCCAGACGATGTAAGAAGCTTTCGCAAGAAACTAGACGAGAGCAAAATAAATCCAGAATCAGTAGTCGTTCACATGCCATATCTTCCGAACCTGTCTGCTCCAGATGGGGTAGGCTACGAAAAATCGGTAGAGATTCTTTTAGAAGAGCTAATTCGCTGTGGCGTCTTACAGATACCGTACCTGGTTATCCATCTTGGAAGTCATCTAGGAGAGGGATCTGCTAATGGGATTAGTCAGCTAGTTAAGGCATGTAACAATAGCATAGAAAAATCAAAATCAACTATTCAGTCAACTAAGAAATTAAGAAATGTGAAAATTTTACTTGAGAACAGCGCTGGACAATCAAATTCAGTAGGTGCAACCTTCAAAGAAGTTGGGCACATAATAGAAATGCTTGATGCCAAACAAAGATTCGGAGTTTGCCTAGATACTTGTCACTCTTTCGCAGCTGGCTATGATATAAGGGATAGAGTCGAGGTAGACAAGACGATAGAAGATTTTGATGACAAGATCGGCTTGAAATATCTTAAGCTTATCCACCTTAATGACTCGGCTAACGATATTGGATCTGGACTAGATCGCCATGAGCATGTCGGGCTAGGTAAGATCGGAAAGGAAGGTTTTCGTGCAATACTTTCACATAGCTCAGTAAGGGGACACCCCATAATAATGGAAACACCTATAGACGGAAGACGAGGAAATGTTGAAAATTATCAATATGTCAAACATCTAATGAAGATGTAAAACCGTGAGTCGGTTGACAAAAGACTTACCTTGTAGCTCAATTCTAATGGATTTGTCGAATAGTATCCAATACGAAGTGTTATTTGAGCCTATAGACTAATGAATTTATTGTAAAGCATTACTTTTAGTCCTGCTTCTACTTCTTGTGCTTTG
>JANWJI010000109.1 GCA_025449515.1 Nitrososphaeraceae archaeon
AAGCATGGAAACATAAATCTCTAGAAATGTGGTTGGATTGGCAAAAAAAATCCAAAGTCTGTTAGTAGCCAATAGGGGTGAGATAGCCCTAAGAGTTATTCGTGCATGTGGTGAGCTAGGCATCAAGTCGATAGCACTTTATTCGGACGAAGACACTAGATCTATTCATGTAAAGAGAGCAGATAAGGCATATTATCTGGGACCACCTTCTCCTTCAGAAAGCTATCTTAACATTGACAAGATAATCGAGATTGCGACTAGGGTTGGTGCAGACGCTATTCATCCAGGCTACGGGTTCCTCTCTGAAAATGAAAACTTTCCGGAATTATGTTCAAAAAACGGAATTATATTTATTGGCCCAAAGAAAAAAGCTATGGAAATTACAGGAGATAAAATGAAATGCAAGGCAGTAATGAAAAAGGCAGATATTCCATTTGTTCCCGGAAGCGATGGAATAGTCAATGATATGGAAGAGGCTGTTGATATAGCGGCTGCCGCTGGCTATCCTGTACTATTAAAATCAGCCTTTGGAGGAGGAGGTCGAGGAATTAGACTTGCTAATGATGAAAAACAGTTGCGTCAAGAATTTGAGATGGCTGCAGCAGAATCAAAAGCTGCATTCGGAAAGGCTGCTCTGTATGTTGAAAAGTATATGCAAAGGATTAGGCATATTGAGTATCAGTTAGTAAGAGACTCTCACGGTCAAGGTAGACATCTCTTCGAGAGGGAATGCTCCATTCAGAGAAGGCACCAAAAGCTAGTTGAGATGAGTCCTTCACCAGTGTTGGATCAAGAGACTAGGAATAGAATCGGAGAAATAGCAGTGAGAGCTGCAGAAGCGGTTGATTACCTAAATGCAGGAACGGCTGAATTTCTACGAGATGAACAGGGAAATTTCTATTTCATTGAAATCAATTCTAGATTACAAGTTGAACATCCTGTCACTGAGCTAGTCACAGGTATAGATCTTGTAAAGCTCCAAATTTCGATTGCACAGGGCGAAACAATTCCTTTCAAGCAAGATGATTTGGGCTTACGTGGATGCGCGATTGAATGTAGAATTAATGCCGAGGATCCGTTTTTTGGCTTTACGCCTTCAGTAGGGACTGTACCTAGTTGTAATATACCCTATGGGCCAGGAATAAGAGTTGATACGTATCTATATCCTGGGTGCTCAGTATCAGGATACTATGATTCCCTAGTAGCAAAATTGATAGCATGGGGTAAAGATTTTGAAGAATCTCGAGTTCGCACTAAGAATGCTCTAAAGGAATTTACCGTTGAAGGGATTAATACTACTATACCGCTGTTTAAGACTATAATGGATGAGGATAATTTCATAAAAGGAGAACTTTCAACTGATTATCTTGAAAGATTTAGTATATTAGATAGGATGAATCGTGACGCTGTAGAAAGCTCAAAACAAGATTTGATTCCAGCTGTTTCAGCCATACTGCTGAGGTCGGAATTTGTCAAAAAGAATCATTTATATCAACAAAGTACTAGTTCCAAACAGAGAACCGGCTGGCAAAGCAAAGGGTGAATCAATCATGGATTTTGAGCTTGGTGGAACTAAGGAAATTGCAAACGGCGAATTAGTTAGATCTATTGGAGGTGGATTGATTCTCGTAAGGATCAATGACAAGGAGTATCAAATCAAACTATTAAAGTCAGGATCAGATTACTTCGAATTCATTCTAGATGATTCTTTTTATACTGCAAAGATTATTCAATCTGGAAGTTCAGAAGTAAGGTTATCTATTAATGGTCGTACGCATACGGTCAAGCAACATTCTAAACTGACTGAGATACTTGAAAAATCCTTATCTTTGACTGCGAAAATAGGCGGAGAAAAGATACTAGTTAGTCAAATCCCGGGTCGGGTCGTCAATGTCCTTGCTGCAGTCAGAGCTGAGGTAAAGAAAGGGGATTCCATAGTTGTATTGGAATCAATGAAGATGCAGGTAGCTGTGAAGGCGCATAGGGACGGAATTGTAAAGGAGCTTAGGGTTAAGAAAGGAGCGACCGTTTCCAGAAATGATATCATTGCAGTAATCGAGTAGATAGATTGACAGACAGAGTTACGGCCATTCCAAAGGATTGAGATTCTGATGATGAATTTTACTGTGATAGTGATTTAGATTGCAGTTCAGTTCAGTGGTTTTGCCATGACTGCCAATACTACTACTCCTTTGGCAATCTAGTTGTTCTAGATAATTCTAATTGTATAATACCGATCGAAATAGAAATCCTTGGAAACAAAGCGACATTCGTAAATTAGGATTATGAATGGGATAATAGAGAGAGGGTTCACAAGGTTTTCAATATCTGTTTTATTTCATCATAGTTGGGTTCAATTAGTGGATTGTCAGATACCCATCTATACTGTATCTTCTGATCTTTATCCAAGATAAAAATAGATCTCTTTGCTGCATCATAGTCAGCTAGAGGACCTAGGTTTTTCATAACAATCCCGTACTTGTTAACTACTTGCCTTCTATAATCGCTTAACAAAGGAAAATTAATGTGATGGTTTTGACCAAACATCTTATTGGCAAATGGGCCATCGACTGAAATTCCAATTACTTCTGATTCATATTTGCTTAGCTCGCCAAGGGAATCTCTAAAATTACACATTTCCCGAGTGCAAACAGGGGATTCTGCGGCAGGAAAAAAAGCCAATATCATCTTTTTCCCTTTATAGTCACCAAGTCTATGGGTCTTCATATCGGTATCTGGCAGCTCAAAGTCAGGCGCCTGTTGGGATTTGTCTGGAACATTTGCATAGGTGTCCGTCATAGATCCGTTGGACATTATCTCCAAGGTATGAAATCTAGAATAAGAATGTTGCCGGCGTATGGCTATAATTGATGGGTAATGGGTGAAAATTTTCTTAGTTCTTTGATAACTTGGGATAATATCATGGCGAATCGATCCATCTGCTGAATTGTATTCTGGGAACCTATACTTATCCTCAGTGAACCAGTTATTTCATCATAGGAAAATCCCATCGCCTTTAAGACATGGGAGGATTTCTGTTTTCTTGAGGAGCATGCAGATCCTGTAGAGGCTGCTATGCCATATTCATCTAGCTTCATAACCAGATCCTCTCCATTTACCCCTGAAATTGTGAAATGAGCATTATTGGGAATCCTGTGAATTCGGGAACCATTATATCGTGCATCAGGAATATCTTTGAGAATTTTCTTGACCAAGTGGTTTCGTATTATTGAAATTTCACGTTCGTTATTGGCGATATTTAACAGATTGATTTCACATGCTTTGCCAAAGCCTACAATACCATACACATTTTCTGTGCCTGATCGAAGTAACGCCTCTTGTCCTCCTCCAAGCAGCAGCGGATTTATCCTCACCCCGCGTCGCACATAAAGTGCACCAGCACCTTTTGGACCATTTATTTTATGTGATGAGATTGTAAGTAGATCGACCCCGAGGGCCTGCACGTTTATGGGGATCTTTCCTACACCTTGAGTAGCATCACAATGGAATAAGATTTCTTTACTTGTCATGCGTAATATATTCGCAATCTCCTTCACGGGCTGGATAGTTCCAACTTCATTATTTACAAGCATGACACTTACAAAAGCTGTCTTCGATCCTGAAAGATATTCTTTCAAATCATCAGCGTTAACAATCCCCTCATTTGATACTGGAAGGTAAGTGACTTCAAACCCATCTTTTTCTAGTTCTCTAAAAGGTTCCAATACAGACTCGTGCTCTATCTTGCTTGTAATTAAATGAGTCCTTTTCGAATCTCTTGATCGACATTCTGTTGCTGCCCCCTTTATAGCTAAATTGTTAGATTCTGTACCACCAGAAGTAAAGACTATTTCCTTATCTGATGCGCCAATTATTGATGCAACTCGTCTCCTTCCTAATGAAATAGCACGTTTAGCATCAAATCCATGCTTATGGAGTGATGAGGGATTGCCATAATGTGTCCTAAGATAGGGCATCATTTCAAGGAATACCTCATTTAATAAGGGAGTGGAAGCAGCATTATCCAAATAAATGGAATCAGTTTGGATAGTGGTAGTATTAGTATCAGCTGACAAAGTATCGATTTACGATAATTAATCACTCTACTATAACAAGATTTCCTGTACGGTAGCCTCGAGCATCAATGCAGACATATCTGAAACCTCACATTCTGAGTTTGAGATCGAGCCTGGAAAGCTTGCTTGGGTCGAACAGTTTAGGAAGCTCATCTACACCGACTTCAATTCTAGCGATCTCACCGTGATCCCTGACCCTGACTTGTCTTACGCTGCATATCATCTTTACCGATTCTTCAGCCTTTTCAATCGTATCTAGTCTTTCAGCAGTAACTTCCACGCCTCTGGGTAGCCTGGATGCGAGGCAAGAATTTGATGGACGATCGAAGACGGATAGCCCATAAGCCTTTGCGATTAACCGTATTCTTGCTTTGTCTAGCCCTACTTCCACCAATGGACTTTTGATACCATTTTCTGTAATTGCCTTTATACCTGGCCTGATATCATTTGCGTCATCCACCTGCGTTCCATCTGCAATAAGTCCTATTCCTACTTGTTGTCCATACGAGACTAGTTTTTTAGCTAGTTCACTGCGGCAGTAATAACACCTCAATTCGTCATTTTTCCTGAACAGAGGATTATCTAGCTCGTTATATTCGATTATTCTATGATCTATACCTATTTCCTTTGATACAAACTTTGCAGAGTCTAACTCGTTCTTAGCCAGTGTCTTGTAATTTGCCGTTATAGCTATAGCCTGATCATTCAAGGCGATTTTTGCCGCAAGGGCAACGACTGCACTATCAACACCCCCGGAGAGTGCGACGATAGCTCTATTACCATGTTCTACAAACCAACCCACAAGCCTATCCAAATCAGTAGTTGAAGTCATTTTGAAACTACCCTATTCGTATTTTGGTAGCGACCTGAGAATTGACCTGTTCCATCACGATCCTCAGCGGAAGCCTAAGTCTAGATGAAATTGATTTAATGTCTTCGTATTCAGCTTTTGCGTTTATGATAGTATTATGAGAATCCTTGGCAACCTTTACTTGCACACTATAACTATTGTCGCCAATGGTTATAGGAACAGTAATAATACTTCTAGGAAGAACAAACCGCATCTGTTCTTGAACCCGAATGCCCATAGTGCCTGTTTCTCTAAATATGAGGTCTAACACTGAATTTAGCTGAGTATGATCGCATATAACTTTGACAATGTAATCGGGCCTGTTTTTCTTCGAAAGTCCCTGTACTATTGTGACATCTTTGACACTATATTCGGCTAGACGATCGATAAGATTGCCTATGATCTCGCCCGAGACATCGTCTAAATTTGTTTCTATCACCGATACCGAGTCTGTGCTGATTTCATTAGCAAGATGGGATTTGCCCAATACCAATCTTAGGATGTTTGGAACCTGTTTCAGTGCCTTTCTGCCGGCTCCGTACCCGATTCTATCTGGAAGGAGATCAGGATAACGACCAACGCTTTCGGCGGCGAGGTTTATGAGCATTGCGGCTCCAGTTGGCGTAGTTATCTCTTCATCAGCATGACCAGCCGTCAAAACGAAGGGTTTACCCTTAAAGATCTGTAATATTGCACTACTCGGATTGGGTACTGTCCCGTGTGAAAATTTTACTGTGCCTCCTCCAACCGCGACCTTTGTAGATATTATCCTACAATCAAACAAGCCAAGGTCTTGCAATGCAGTGGCGCAACCAACGAGATCCACAAATGTGTCGATACTCGAGGTTTCATGCAAATTCACATTGTTGACACTGGCGCCATGCACCTCGGCCTCTGCCAAAAGTATAGACTTGAAGGATTCCAGTGCAAATGACTTTGCGGCTGGATCTAGATCCAGAGAGTCACAGCAAGATGCCAATGACCTGTACATATCTATTCCCTTCCTTGTTCCTTTCTTTTCATCATATTCAACCTCGAACCTCGTGGCATTAAATCCGTTGAAGGACTTTTTTTTGAAATTTGCAGATATAATTTTGCTGCCGATAAGGAAGTCCTGACAGGCAAAAACAGCCTCCAGTATCTTTTTTTCCTGTGCCCCTGCATGGACAAGGGCAGAAAGCAACATGTCTCCAGAGATACCACTTATTTGAGAATCAATTATTGCAATGTCTCTCATAGCGTGACAAAATTAGACTAATCTTTTTATCAATATATTACTTGGGGCTATCGACATGACATTACATGACATTACATGACCCTTTGCAATAGGGTAATCGATATCCTTACAAAAGACAAATAATTGCAAATATACATTTAGGACATGCCAAGATTCAGTTCATAATTTTCTTTAGCCACTGAAAATTAGATTTGTAAAACAGTCAGTCTTAACGTCCGTCCGTCTAGAACGAATATTGAAGATTTATAAATATTTGATGATTGTCAACTTTTTAATGACAATTACTATTATCGGATCAGGCAGAGTAGGAGCCTCGGTGGCGTTAAATTGTGCTTTGAGGGAATTGGATGATATTCTTTTACTTGATATCGTTAAAGGTCTTCCTCAAGGTGAAGCATTGGATATTAACAATCAGCTATCGGAAAGAGGGATAGACTGTAAAGTGTCAGGATCAAATAATTACGAAGACATGAAGGGTTCTGACTTTGTAGTAGTGGTAGCTGGCGTTGGGAGAAAACCAGGCATGACAAGAATGGATCTTTTAAAGACAAACGCGGATATCATAAAGGATGTTTCAGGCAAAGTTAAGAGTTATGCAGCAGATGCAATATCGGTTATGGTAACAAATCCCTTGGATCCACTCACCTACCTTCTCTTGAAGGTTACCGGAGCTGCAAAGAATAGAGTTATGGGGATGGGTGGAATGTTAGACTTGTCTAGGTTCAAGTATTTTATTCACAATGCCACAAAAGTATCAAATGATTCAATCCAGGCAATGGTTATAAGCGAACATGGCGAAAATATGCTTCCCCTAATCAGGTACTCGACTTTGAGCGGTATCCCTTTGAACAAATTTGTTACCGAACAACAAGTAAGTGAGATTTTTGAAAATACGAAGGGAGTTGCAGCCCAAGTGATAGCTCTGAAAGGAGCGACAACACATGCGCCAGGAAATGCAGTTGCAACAATGATTGAATCTGTGATAAAAAACAAGAGATCAATTATCCCGGTCTCTACATTGCTAGAAGGAGAGTATGGAGCTGAGAACGTGTGCATTGGTGTTCCTGCCATAATCGGTTCTCAAGGAGTGGAAAAAATTATTGAACTACCATTGGATAACTTTGAGCAGGCAATGTTTTCAAAGGGAGTCGATAGTGTAAAGGAGGCATTAAGCACACTTACGTTGTAATGCTTTTATTTGTTCATTTTTGAGTAATCTCTATCAGCTAATGAATATTCGGATGATCTTGCAGGAATTTGCGAAAGGTCGACTTAGTATCGACGACGTTGAAAAAAAAATTTCTGTCCATTCTATTGAGTTTGCAGCCGGTAATATTGCCCAACTTGATACGGCACGCGAAGTTAGAAAGGGCATTCCTGAAGTGGTTTTTGGGGAGTATAAATCACAGGCGGAGATCATGAAGATTGTAAATGCTATACTCAGGCGCAACGATTCTGTCGTTGTGAGTAGAATTCAGAAAGCCGATCTGCCAAAACTTGTCTCTTTGTTAAGGAATAAAGATCTTAAGGTGGAAGTTGGTAAATTGAGCACCACTATTCTAGTTTCACGTAAATCTTTTACCATAACCAAGGGAATGCCGAAGATAGGGATAATCTGTGCCGGAACTTCGGATATAGGAGTTGCAGAAGAGTCTAGACTAATTGCCAAATCTATGGATTGTGATTCATTAGTATCCTACGACGTAGGTATCGCCGGCCTGCATAGACTTTTTCCTGCACTCCGACATATGGTTGAGCAAGATGTAGAAGCTATAGTGGTCGTTGCTGGAATGGAGGGGGCTCTTGCTTCGGTGGTTTCTTCAATGGTAAACCTTCCTGTGATAGGCGTACCAACCTCGGTAGGTTATGGATTTGGATCGGCAGGAATAGCAGCTCTTGCATCTATGCTTCAAAGTTGTACTTTTGGATTAGTTGTAGTAAATATTGATAATGGCATAGGAGCAGGTGCCTTCGCAGCGTTGATCGCAAAACGCCTGTACACTAAAAGAGCTGATATTTCCATACATAGACCTGCTTTGCAACCTGTAGAAAGGAAGCGTTTTCGAACGTTCAAACGTTTATAAGTGCTTTGGATGGTTTGGGTCATAATCTTTGAAATGACGGAGAATCGTTAAAATGCGTTATATTCATACTATAAAAAGGATTAGACAGCATAAGACTAATTATAGGAAGAGAGCCGCAATTCTCGTTGGTCGACATCACTTCATAACTGTTAAAGTCTCAAATCAGAATGTTCTAACGAGGTTGCTGGATCCAGATATCAAGGGAGACAAGGTTCTAGCCACTGCTCATAGTAGGGAACTGGTTAAACAAGGGTGGAACGGCTCGCTAAATAGCCTACCCGCATGTTATTTAACAGGAATCTTGTTAGGCAAGAAATGCCTAGAGAAGAATTTTGATAGCGGTGTCTTGTATACTGGAATGAATCCTTTTACAAGTCGAGTTGCAGCCTGTCTAAAGGGGATAGTTGATGCAGGCGTTCATGTGCCCGCATCAGAAGATTCCTTTCCAGAGCAGGATCGTCTAGATGGCAATCACATCGCAGATTATGCGAAGTTCCTTCAAAAAGATAAATCAAAATATGAATCGAGGTTTTCTCTGTTGTTAAAGAACGGTCTCAAACCTGAAGATTATCCAGCTCATGTACAAAAGATAAAAAGTGCTTTAATGGAACGGCCTTCCAACGCCAGTACATTTAAAGAAGAATCAAAATTCACTGTCAAAACTTCTAAACACCTAAATGCTGAGACAAGTCAAACTAGATCTAAAGTAAAGTCAGGATCCAAGAAAAGTGAATAAGCGTATGGGTAGACAGTACTCTCAGAGCAGACAACAAGCACCACAAGCAGAATGGAAACCTCGTACAAGTCTTGGACTCTTGGTTTCAACAGGCAAGATCAAATCAATGGATGAGGTCTATGAAAATGGAATGAGGATCCAAGAATCTGAGATCGT
>JANWJI010000110.1 GCA_025449515.1 Nitrososphaeraceae archaeon
GGCTGATTCACCATTTTCACTTTCTAGCAGAAAATTACAGAATTATTAAAGAAATCATGGGAAGCCATATATCATCAGACATAGATTTAACAGAAAAATCCAAGATATTAAAGGCAATAATTTCTGTTTGATATACTGGCATTTTAGTGTTATAGTTTAGTAGAAAGGTAGATCGTTGCCTAGGTGTTGTACTTCCAGACATAGGTAACAATTTAGCTACAGACATGGGTTATACTTCTGCTGTCAGGAAGCGTATCCATATAGAAATCATAGCTAAATTCAATCTAATACATGAAAAAGAATGGACTGGTGATACAGTAGATCTCTTGCGTAATTAGCAGTTAGGATCTATTAATGCTGCCTAGTTTGACGGTATTCTTAGATTGAAATCCTGTTAGAAAGGTTATTCGAATCTCGTTAAGTAGCCGAACTATATACAAGATACTAAAGAGAAATGAGCTTAACCACAGGTATTTTACTAGCTTACATCAGGATATGTTTCAAGACCATGATATACAATTATGGGAATAGCCACTATCCCATCCTCAATGTAATTATTCTGGCTATTAACAGCTGTAATGAATCTCTCAAGCATTTGGGAGTTGTTGTAATTGTGACAAATTCCTGCGCATACACCAAAACATAACACAATTCTGTATTCTAGACTCAATAACATTAATTCGCTAACTCACAATCCTAGATAGATATTTGACTATGTGTAGTTGCTATCCTGATAGTTAAGAAGGCCAAAAAAAGAATTTAAGGGCCAGTCCAGTCAAATGGAATATGCTTACTTGATCTTCCTTTTCTATCCCATTTGAAGCCCATTGCATCGACCTCACCAGCAAGGGATCTTCCCCACGTTGCAACTCCTCCTGGTCCTACTTCACTCCCAGGTGGGTAAACGGTTTGCACTCTTTTGCCGGGAGGTGTAGTGGGTCCAGTTAATGCTTCGGCTTTTGCTATAACCTTACCTGGTATCTCTGCACTCCAATAAGATAGATCATCTGCTAGCTCAAATTTGATAGGGGCATATTCTATTCCACGAATCTCGCCGATGAGCTTTGCAAATTCAGCCATAAAACCACCAGCTTTTCCACTAAAAATCATACTCAAAGCTTCTCTCTGCTTTTCATCAGCTTTCTCATCAAAAAAGATAGCCATATTTACTTTTGTCAATTTCAAAGGCGATGGTAACAATTCAAACCACTGGAGAGGTAAAGAAATAATTCCTCTAGATGAATGGATTCGACTCAGAGGAACACCTTACGTACTAGAGTGTTTTCCTGATGATTTCGATAGGTTTCGAACATTTCTCTCGGAAAGTGAACTAAAAGATAGTGATGACAAGACAAGAAAATGGTATCCTGACTATTTGGATTTAATGGAAGACAAGAGAAATCCAAATTATGGTAGGGCAAAGTGTTTTCATTGTCTGTTAAGTCCTGATAGAGACGATCCAATATTCATTGGAATTAACAGACTAGTTGCTAAAGGACTAAAACAGGATGAGAACAAGGACAATTCTATACCGTATCCTTGTCCTGTTGCAAACAGGTTTGAATGCTCTTATGATTGTGAGAAAGGAAAACGGTCAGATACAAAATTTGATGTGGACGACTTGTATGACTTGGCTAGCATGGCTTTTGCAGTGGAAATTGCATTGGCAGTAGCCAGAAAAGATGCTTCTGCAACTCAAATAAAAGATAAACAAGACCTCTATCAAGTGTTAACGAATCGAGAAATGTTTGACATGATACATAATCAAGTCCTTGATTATGTATTATCTGATAAAGAGACATTCGATGATACGTCTAGGTTCAAACAATTACAGAAAGATAACAGAGATAAAATTGTGGATTATTTTGCGAATATTAAAGATAAGATAGAATTGGAAGAATTAAGATTTTGTTAGCATACTTGCTTCTCTCAAAAGGATGAACTATGGATATACATAGCGAATGAAACCTAATAATCTATGCCAGAAAATAGAATTTATGGAAACTATACATGATCCTTACGAAGCGCAGAACATTTTAAGTAATTTATTAAAATCTGCAAATAAAGAAGTTTTGATAACACTTCCAACCAAAGCAGCTATCGGCGTTCCAACAGTGAGTCAACGATATTGTCATATGCTTCGATATATGAAACACTATGGATACAAGCAGAGCTAAGAGGTAAGCAAAAGTAAGCATCCGGGATTACATAATTATCTAATCACCACAAACAAAATTTTGAATGATAAATGTAAAGACAGTTTAGTCTAACGGTTATCCCTAAGAGCGTTATTAGTGTGATAGTGATGATGATGGTATTGCTTCAATAATGCTTATGAAGTTAACATTATCAGATGAATGTATTACTTTAGTAATATCAAAACCAGAACTATTGAGCAATTTATGAAACTCTTTTTGAGTTCTTATTCTTCCTTTATGAGTGAGCGCAAGCATGAGTATATCTATAAATTTACCAATAAACGGTTCGTTTCCTTCTGGCATGATTAAATCAATAATTAATAACTTTGGTTGAATCTTCTTTTGTTTATCATATTGGCCTGCATTCATTGTTGTTGTTGTAGTAGTAGTAGTAGTAGTAGTAGTAATTGCTGTTGATTTTGTTTTTTCCATTGCTTGTAAACAGTTCTTTAAAATCGTTGCAGCAGAATCATCATCCCAGTTAAGAATCACATTCTTTATGATATAGCCATCCGCACCAATAGGAATAGATTTGAAGAAATCCCCTTCTATTAATTTACAACGGGAAAGAAAATTCTTATTATCTTCGGCTCTTGTATTTGCAAATTCACTAGTATACAGGTTTTTGGCACTTTCAATTGCATGATGTAGATCAAATAATATACCACTGAGATTAGGATTATTCTTTAGAAGAGTTGATAAAAGTGTGCCCTGTCCTCCTCCAATATCCATAACAGTATTAAATTGCGAAAAGTCATACATGGAAGAAATCGATGAAACATGTGATGAGGTAAGTGCCGCCATTGCACTATTGAATATTTGAGCCTCCTTTCGGTTTTGATTCTGTTGAAAATACTCGAACATATCTAAGCCATTTGGATGTTTAAACGAATTTTCGCCGGTCTCTATACTATATGAAAGATCATCTATAGCTCTATTATATGACCCCAATCCAAGCATTTAAGCAAAGTTTCTGATTGATTCTTTTGTTTCTGATTGGAGAAGAGCCGCCTTTGGTGTTATCTCGAATTTTCTTTTATTACTGCCTTCTTTCTCTTCTTCCCTATTAGTTTCAGTAAATATCCCAACACTGGCTAGCATACGCAATAACCTATAAAGAGAATCAGGATGAGTTTTAGATTGTTCTGCTAATTCTTCAACGCTTTTGGGACCATTTTTCAGATAATCAGCTATTCTAAATTTTGCAGCAATATAAATAGCCTGACTAATCAATTGGCCGCGAGCAAGCATGTCCATAATTGCAAAAGGCGAGTTTTGTAAAGATGACGCATGATTTTTACTCTTACTAATGTCATTATCATTTATGGATTCTGAATTAGAGTTGGCCATATTTTGAGGAGAGATACACATTATATGGCATCTTATTTTTGTCTTTGTCTTCTATATATTATATTGAAAATGACTTCAAATAGCTAACAAACTCGAATTATTATAAATACATAAAGCTAATATTTACGAAGAAAATAATGCAAGTAATCGAATAAACTGAGGTTCTATTCCTGACAGTAGAAGCAATGGCAAATGATGATTATGATGAACATGATTAAGCTATTGAAGCGCTCCATATGTTATTATTATTTTGAGTGTTTCAGTCTAGTTTTATCTCCATACCATATTTAGCTGCTAGAGCAGGAAGCTTTTGTATTTGTTCGTTGGTAAATGGCGGAGGTTTTATATTTATGTCTGAAACTTCCATGCCTATCTCTACAAAAAGTTGCTCCATTCCTGGTGGAGATAGGATAATTATTAATTTTGCAATCTCAGTAGTTTCATTTTTGAAACTATGCAAAACATTTGGTGGGACATTAACAAATGTTCCAGGTTTGGCTTCAATCCTTTGCTTACCGACCTTGAATGTTAGCTGTCCTTCAACTACGTAAAACCCTTCGTGTTCGCGTGTTTGAATGTGTGGGGCAGGACCTCCTCCTGGAAAAACTTTTGCTTCGATAAAGCTGTATGTTCTACCTGTGTCTTCCTTTGATGCAACAATTGTATTGATGTCGCCAGCTACAGCTATATGTCTTCCTTTGTTAGGTTCAACGATTTTTACTTTTCCATTTTCTATTGTCTTGTTGTTGTCCATCTACTTTCTATAATTTGTTTTATTACTCTTTATAATTATCTCTAGATAATAACAAAAATGGAGTATTCAATATTAATCTGACTCTATCTCAACTGTTACTTGGTTTAAAACCCAATTTAACTCCAGACCACACACATATTGTTATTTGCAAAAAAACTATAAGCAATGTCTTGAAACCATAAGCTGTCTCTAACTAACTTCTACTGCATACCTGAATCTTGTATCTAATTCAGGTATGATATCTCGTGGACCATGCATGACTTCAACTATACCTATAGAGGGTGGTAGATAAACGCTGAAGGCAAGAACTCGTGTTATCCTGGAAACTTATAACCGACAATCCTTATGAAAGATAGATTGGATCGAAAGGAAGTTCTGGGATATAAAAAGATCTCATTAAACCATTATTTCTCCTATCGGAATATTATTAACGATCTTCATTGAGAAGTTACCTCTATCCACTAGAAGAACAATGCAATCAATCAATCTTAGCGACGTTCTAACGCTATAGATTTTGCAGAAGACATATAGGATTTAATTGAGGTCATTATTTCATCGATCTCAGATAAAGAATTATACAAATCACTATAGTAGCATAGGCGTAACGAAAAAGTAAACAGGCGCACTTTAGCAATTGTAGGAATGGCAGCAATATTATTCAGCATAACCTTATTATCAATAACATTAACAGACAGCACATTTGCAAGGAATGAAAGGAATGTGAGAAACATTAATCAAGCAGCGTCTGTTAGCAATTCCTGTCTAAACCCCGTATCTAATTCTAATACTAACGATAATATGATTAGTAACGGCAATTGCGGCGGCACAGTGTCACAGCAAGGAAAATCAGGACAAGCTTCAACACCGATAACTGTCCAAAATGCAAACCCGACAATCGAAGTGCAACGGCAGTCAACAACACAACCACCATTAACAACAGGAGAAACATGCGTAGGATGTTTTGATCTCCTTAACGCTAGTCAAAAATCCTTTTTCGAGACATTTGGTCTTGACGATATCTTTCCAAGGTCAC
>JANWJI010000111.1 GCA_025449515.1 Nitrososphaeraceae archaeon
ACATATTACATCAAGACTAGTGAGAACACAAAACAGAGAATTATCGTTTAGATGTATAGCCTACAATACCCATAGGTTAACAAACCTTACCATAATCACATGGTTTCTACAAAGCCACGTATTTTGATTCTTTTACTAAAATAATATCGTTGTATAGTATTTCACATTAAAAATAGAGTAATCGATAGAACGAAGACTTAATTAGGAAGTCGTATGATTGGATCCCTAATATAATCCGAGGTTGTAAATTATAATTGATCACATACTCTATAGCCATTACAGTAATTTTATAGAAATGTCTTATTGTGAAAGGACTTTGATTAAAGCAATAATACAAGTATAATTTTAGAAATGGAAAAGGTAAAAATTCAGTTCATGCGTTATTAAAACAAATGGGTTTAGATCTTAGGCCACTTGTAGAGACATCATCTATAAATATAACTGAACTGTCTGATAAGATAATTGCAATCGATGCATACAACTCTATATACCAATTTCTTGCCACAATCCGTGGGCCAACCGGAGAATTACTTACAAACAGTAAAGGCTGTGTGACAAGTCATCTAAGCGGCCTCTTTTACCGTAATGTAAGCCTATTGGCAGAGAATATTAAGCTAATATATGTTTTCGATGGTGAACCTAATAACCTGAAATCAAAAGAGATAGAACACAGACAACATTTAAAACAAATAGCGTTTGAAAAGTATGAAGCAGCATTAACAAGCGGTAAGTATGATGATGCACGAAAATATAGTCAAGCTACATCAGTCCTGACCCATGAAATAATAGAAGAATCAAAAATGGTCTTGACGTTACTTGGTATTCCAATAGTTCAAGCAAAATCAGAAGGAGAAGCATCGGCAGCTTATTTGACAAAATGTGGAATTGCATTTGGTTGTGCTAGTCAAGATTATGATTCATTACTATTTGGAGCAGAGAAACTGATACGAAACGTTACGATCAGCGGCAAGAGAAAAATTCCGAACAGAAATTTATACATCGATATAGAACCAGAGATTATCGATCTCAAGCATTTTCTCAGTCACTTATCATTGACCCATGAACAGGTAGTAGATGTAGGAATTTTGATAGGTACTGATTTTAATCCGGGAGGTTTTCTAGGCATTGGTCCTAAAACAGCCTTAAAATTAATTAAGGAATATAACAAACTTGAAAATATAGAAAAAATTAGAGATAGATTATCAGATGTCCCATATCAAGAAATACGAGATATATTTTTGAGACCAGAAATCCCTAATATTGACAACATTTCATTCAACGAGATAAAATATGATCAGGTTATTAACTTTCTGTGCGTTGAAAAAAATTTTTCGGTTGATCGAGTGACAGGATCTCTCGATAGATTAAAAAAATCAATAACAAATCGAAACCAGTCATTGGAAAAATGGTTTGAATAAATTAACCCTGCCTTTTCCTTTCTTTATTTTTTTCCTCGGTGAATCTCGCAAGTTCATTCGTGTTCAGATCTACAAAGTGTATTCCCTTTGCAAGTATTGGATGTACATTTCTTATCTGTCTATATATCTTCTGGCATACGCTACGATAATCAGAATGTCCTTGTGGAACTGTTCTAAGTTCGATCATATGAGTTGCTTCTCGTAGATTAATCTTTATAAAATATGGGTATCTATAAGCAAGATTGACAACGTATTGTGCTTGTTCAGGTAATTTATTTGATATAAGAGTGTAGGCTTCATTAGATTTATACATACAATCTTTAAAATCTCTAACAATTCCCAAATCAAAGATCTCTTTAGGAACATCATATCCATGCTTTGTAGATAACAATTGTCTTTCGAGAGTAAGAAGTCTATGACGATGAAGGTCACGGAACATTCCAAAATTTGTAAATAATTCAAATGTATATTCTACCATTTCAAAGGCTCTGCCTGGTCTATGCCTCCTATTTGTCCTGAATTTTGTATACTCACAAATGATTTTGTGTCTCTCTTTTGGTTCAAGAGATCTAACATATATCATGATATCCTCCAAAGATTGACCTACAGCATATTCATAGAGGATTGCAGAGGACACTTTAACCTCTGCATCAAAATTGTCATCAAAATTTAACAACTTTACAAATTCAGGATTTCTTTCTAATTTAATATTTTTTAAATAACGTTGGGATAGCCCCAAGATAGCTTTCTTTGTATCAGTAACATATAATTGAAAAGACTTGCCATGCCTGTCATTTGAGCGTTTTATAAAAGATGGTATGACTGTGCTAATTTCGGCATAAAGTAGATCAGCTATCGATCTTATTTCATTTAGATCTGAAACAAACATAGTTGATAGTAGGTACTCGTATGCTCTACCATTACCTGCTATACCTAAATTCGTAAGTGTAGAGGCAGGTAAAAGCCCACGAAGAACATCAAGTGTCTTGGCTTTAATCGTTGCATGGTAAATTCTTTTTGCAGATTCAATAGCTGTATCTGATTTCAAGCTGCTATAACATAACTCACGTCGCGATTCAGCATCAAAAAAAAGAAATTGATCGATTGGTTCAGATTCCGAAATAAATTTTTGCATTTGTAGAATATTCTTACTATACGTATCAAAGCTATAATCGCATACTTCTTTATATAGATCAGCATAGGATGAAGACATAATATTCTTTTCTAAATGGTATTTGTATCGGCCATTAATCTTCTGATCAAATGCCACATATCGAGAAGATTTTTCAAGATATGACAGCCCTATCCTATGATCTTCTATCTTCTTTGCTGCGATATTTGAAATCCATTCTACTGCTATTTGTGCGTCTCCTAGTTCGGATACAGAATCATCCCCATATTCTAATAGTATTTTATTATAAAACTCTCCTCCTCGATTTGGGTTATTTACAAATTCATCTATGAATATTCGTCGCATAGTCTTATCTGTTCTGGAATATCTAGACATTAATGCTCCCCTGTCTACTTGTTTAGGCGTAATGATTGCAAAGACTGATTTATCAGTATTCGAAAAATGCGAATTAAGAAGGAGTTTTTCTTTTTCTGAAAAGCGTTCATAATTAGATACTGGGACCAAAATTATTCACCTGTTATATAATAAATTAAATATGTATAATGCAATTGAAATTGAATGTTAGCAATATTGTAAACCAACTTTACAAGTACCTGATGCAACATTATAACAAACACAATCATCTCTAATCTTAACATCATAGAATGAAATAGGGTATTCTATATTTGATCCTTCATTATTAGGGATTAATGCATTGTATGGTCTATAAATAATTGATTCGGAATCTGAGGGATTGTCACATAAGCCATACATTAGTTGTGATATCTCTATACTATATTTAATAGAATATGGAAAATTGCCCATTTTATTCCACCATTCTATTCCAGTAAAGTGAGTCGTACCTTCGAATACAAAATCTCTGATATTCAGTAAAGGTAGATCAAATCTTTCAATTTGTTTTGTATTCTGATCCTCCAAGATATAAATAATGGACTTTTTCTGATGAGTAAGAATAATTTGACGGAGGTATGAATGACCCAGTGTAGGCAATATTTGTTTGAATCTATATCTATTTACACCATTAAATATGGCTTCGAAGTAATCTTGATTATCAAACTGACATATGAGATTTAGCTCGATTGCTATATTCTGTATGTTGAAGATTTCAAGAAGATAAAGCATCCATGATTTATCTGGTATTTGATTACCCATGTCTTCTACCAAGGTTATGACATCAGATATTGCAATAACTCCCTGTGGAGCTATTGGTTTGTTATTAATATCAAGAATCGAACAAAATGATCCTACCCAAAAATGCAATGTAGTAAATTTACTATGACGATTGTATTTATTTTATATTGATCATTAAACTTGAGTCAGGATTGTCTGTTTCTCTGGAATGAAGATAGTAATTCTAGATGATTGATTCTAATTTGCCTTTATGAAATGGATTTAGAATAGCTATAGATTTATTTGATTATAATAATTATCATACCAGATAATTATATCAAACTGTGTTATAGATGATAAAATGGTTTTGCCAAATAATACAACAATTTTGACAACGTTGCCATTATATCTACTTATTAAACGGATTACATGAGCGAATTCAAGCTCGAATTTGTAGGTAAGGAAGTCAAGGATATGTATGGCACATTCATGGGAAAGGTAGTTGGCGTTATAACAGATATTGATGGTTCAATTGAATCTGTTGGTGTGGATTGCGGATCATCTGGCCTAAATCAACTAGCGTATGAGCAATTATTAGTTCAAGGAGATTATGTGATATATATTCCAAGATGGAGACTTGATGCACAGAACCTATTAAGACAAAAGAATCTTACTTTACAAAGAATAAAAGCACTACAAGAAATGGTTGCAGTGAATGATTTGATGAAAGATGATGCTGAATTGGTTTATATAAAATATCAGAAGAGATTACGTGATCTTGAAGAAAAAGAAAAAACCATTATTGAATTATTGCAAGAGAGATTAAATCAATTAGATGCAGAAAACAAAAACATCAAATCAGTATTATTCGACGCAAAGCTGCAATATAGAAGTAGCGAGCTGACAGAGGAAACATATCAACAGATCAGTATACATACAAACGATTTGATAGAGCACATTAATCTTGAGAAGGCTGAAATTAATAATGTCAAAATGAGATTAACACAACAGACCTTGGACAATGTAGATTTAGCAATTAATACCTCACATCAGAAATCGCCGGGCTCTACTTACACAGAATCACCTTCCAAAATTGAGACAAGTAAACAAAATGAGGTGGCCCACATCATGGTTGCGGATGAAGGGAAGAGAACAGAGGAGAAAGCAGTTCAAGGCAATACCAATAATAATGAAACTGACGAAAACAGTTGGCTTAACCACGTAATCCAAAATGAATAAAAAACAAAAAACTTTTCAAGAAAAAGGGTGGTAACTTATTATTTACCCTTATTTATGGGAGTCTGTAAAAGTTCACCTATCTCATTATGCATCTTGAGGAAGTTTAATCCCTTTTCTGTTGTTTTATATGTTTGGGAGCCTTCCAAATATTCTAATAGATTATTTTCAATGAGCACTGAAAGATATTCCCTTAGTTGTGCATAGCTAAGAAAGGCTTTGTACATTATCTTTGTCTTTGTTGCGCCTCCATTTGCAGCCTCTAAGATCATTGCTACTATTTCTGTTCTACTTCTGTATTTCACAAGTTAGATACGCTGGATTTCTTTATTTTAATATATTGACACAATCCTTAGGAACAAAGTTCTAAACGAATATTACACTATTGATTATAGGGATATTACAAAATACAACTGGTAAGTTTTGGGTAATGATTATGCATCACAACGTTTAAAGTTATCCCCGACTTATAGTGGGAAATGTCTGAACCAGATTCTGACGAATTGTCAAAGATTTACAAAGATAGCGGAAGAATCAGAGTAACCCTTGCAGGCAAAAAATTTGAAAAAATTAAGATAAAAGCATCAGAAGATCGAGAACAGTTCTGGGGAGAACAGGCAAAAAATCTAATTTGGTTTAAAGATTGGGAAAGGGTACTAGATTGGAAAAACCCTCCTTTTGCAAAGTGGTTCGTTGGCGGCAAGTTGAACGCATCTGTCAACTGTCTTGACAAACATATAGATTCTGGTATAAAAAACAAGGCAGCTATAATTTGGGAAAATGAGAATGGTGAGACTAAAACACTTACTTATTTCCAACTATATCATTTTGTTAATAAATTTGCAAATGCATTAAAAACTCTTGGAATAAAAAGCGGAGATCGAGTAATAATTTATCTCCCTACGATCCCAGAGATCGTTATTGCAATGTTAGCCTGTTCAAGAATAGGTGCAACACATGTTGTAGTTTTCTCCGGATTTAGTGCCAAAGCATTATCTGATAGAGCTAGGGATGCAGATTCTAAAATAATTATAACCGCAGACGGCACATTTAGAAGAGGGAAATTTATCGAGCTGAAAAAAATAGTAGACGAGGCAGTACCATCGATACCCTCAATAGAACACGTAATTGTTGTAAAAAGAACTTCAAATGATATACGTATGAATGATATAGACGTATGGTGGCACAAAGTCATTGAAAGGGCTGAATCATTTTGCGAACCCGAGATGCTGGATAGCACACATCCTTTGTATATCCTTTATACATCAGGAACTACGGGTAAACCAAAAGGTGTTTTACACAGTACAGGTGGTTACCTTACATATTTATACGCAACAGCGAAATGGGTATTTGATTACAAGAGTACTGACATTTTCTTTTGTACTGCAGATATAGGATGGGTTACTGGTCACAGCTACATGGTGTATGCACCACTTATGCATGGAGTGACAGAATTGATGTATGAAGGGACACCAGAGTATCCACAGCCTGATAGATATTGGGCATTGGTTGAAAAGCATGGTGTCACAGTTTTGTATACTACCCCTACAGCCCTAAGAATGTATATGAAATTTGGAAACAGTATTCCTAGTTCATTTGATCTATCATCTCTTCGTTTATTGGGTACTGTAGGTGAACCGATTAACCCAGATGTTTGGACATGGTACTTCAAAACTATTGGAAAAGAGAATTGCCCTATTATTGATACCTGGTGGCAAACAGAAACTGGTGGAATTATGATAAGTGCTTGTACTGGTCTAGATTCTGATATACCAATGAAGCCAGGTTCTGGCACATTTCCTGTTCCTGGAATAGACGCAAGCATAGTTAATGAAAATGGAGAACCTGTCGCTCCTGGTAAGAAAGGATATCTGGTGATAAAAAAACCTTGGCCTGGAATGTTAATGACACTTTGGAAAGATGACTTAAAATATCAGAACACGTACTGGGAAAGATTTAGCGGTGTTTATTATTCTGGCGATTATGCCTTGTCAGATACTGATGGCTATTTTTGGCTATTAGGAAGGTCAGACGATGTACTCAAAGTAGCAGGACACAGATTAGGCACAATGGAGTTAGAAAGTGCATTTGTATCACACAAGTCAGTTGCAGAAGCTGCTATTACAAGCAGACCAGATGAGAAAAAGGGTGAGACAATAATTGCGTATTTAATTCTTCGTACAGATTACCTTGAATCTGATCAGCTACGCCAAGAGCTTATCGATCATATTAGAAATACGGTAGGTCCCATAGCTACGCCTGAAGAAATTTACTTTGTAAATAAGCTTCCAAAAACAAGAAGTGGAAAAATAATGCGCAGACTACTTAAATCCATATCTACTGGCGAAGAAGTAACAGGCGATATAACTACATTAGAAGACAATTCATCAATAGAAGAAATAAGACAAGCATACGATAACACACATAAAGCAAATCGATAAGCAGTAATCATAAACTTGCTATTATAAATAATAGACAAATAAAATAAAAATCAAGATTGAAATCAAGATTGCAGACCAGAATAATGAACATCAAGAAATCTTTAAGGATGGTTGAATATCATGGTATTGTATATTGCCAAAGCGTTTATACACTATTGGAGTCGGTCCTGGATCAATAAAATATATTACAGATATTGCTAGGGAGGCAATCTACAAATCACGTTATATTATTGGATACAAGTACACTATATCGGCTGTTGAGAGTCTAATAGATAAAAATAAACAAGAAATTTATGTGATCTCTCTAAAAAATCAAGAAGAACTATATCAGTATATATATGATAGGATGAAAGACGAGGAATATTGTGCTGTACTATTTACCGGTGATGTAAATTTTTCCGAATCCGAAGTTGTTGATAGGTTATTAGAAATTTTTGGTGAAAAAAATGTTGAAATTATTCCAGGTATAAGTTCAATTCAGATTGCAGCAGCAAGATCAAAGGTACCATTAGATAAGGCACACGTAGTTACATTTCATGTAACCACAGATATTGAACAAAAAAAGAAGGAATTAGTTAGATCTATAATTCTTAGAAAAGATATAATCCTACTACCGCGGCCTTGGCCTAGTGATTCAGAGAAGAATTTTATGCAATCAGAAATAGCGATATTTTTAAAAGAGAATGGGATAGATACTTCAAACCTAAATGTCTGGGTTTTTGAGCATCTAACTAATGATAGCAAAGAGACTGTTTTCCGCGGCAAAGTTAGTGATTTAGAAGGACTGAAATTTAGTGATCTCTCAGTAGTAGTAATTGATCATATAAGATGACAGGCATTCTTTTTCTTCCTCAATATTAGGTTACAATAAAGCTGCAAATAGTATTCAAAGTTCTAAAATTCATTTTATTTCACTTTTATAAAGACTCGTCCACAATCCATAAATTGTTTCATTTCAGTGGTATTACGTTACTACTCTAAACATAAGATATAAAACTAGTACTGATATAAACCAACGCGAGACGAATGTAGACCTCCAAATCGCAATATTGTCTGCCATTCTATTATTGCACCCACTAATAGGACTACTATTACAATCGAAGATTCTATAAGTAAGGGAATTGTATATTCTTTCCATGATTTTTTCTTTATTAATTGATAAAATAATATTCCACTTCTAGATAATGCTAAACCATAAGCAAAAATTTCCAAAAGTCCAAACGGAGTAATCAGGATTAATAATGGTGGAACATTCTTGAGAAGAGGAGAAGTTATAGCAAGTGCATTAAATACCATTCCTGTTGAAAAACCAGAAAATATTCCCAGGCCTATCCCAAGTACAGGAATGAACATCCCAAGTGCCAATTTAACATTATTGATAAAAATCCCGAATTGATTAATATCCTTTATTTGCTCTGAAAATTGTTGTTTTAGAATATTTGTTTCTCTGATACTCATATGAATTGATGCACCGGCAGAATACGCAATTAGAAAAGTGGCTATACCAAATGCCAGATAGATCAGACGGTATTTAATACTAAAACGCAATACGAAACTTAACGTTATCTTCATTGTTATAATTAGTTTATCAATTATGGAAATGTAATTAAAGATGGTATTCATAGAATGAATAGCCAGTACCTTGGCTTTCCAAAAAGAAATTCTTAATGCATTAACGCTAGCCATTAGCAAGGGCTATCAAATCCATCCTGACGCTTTTGCTATGCTTAAGAATCTAGAAATCAATGCTTCCGAAATTATAGGAGATATAATCAGAACTAAGCAAAAAGGAGACACTTTGATTGTATTAGAAGACATACAAAATATCATCATGAAAGACAAAGACAAAATTACAAATGTAGTAGTTGACCCTGAAATAATTTATGATGATACAAATTATCATCCATCCCATTCTGATGAGCATGTATATAGAGTAATTTCCGACCCGACATCCAAGATTAATACAATTGATGGTGTGGAGGGTTATACTGCATTATTTAGAAGTAGATTTGAAAAATTACTTCATATTTTAGCACTACGCCCTTCCAGTAAAAGAATAACAAGAATTGCATCTTTAAAGCAGACGGCTAGATCAAAGTTGCATAGTACTACTGAATATCGGGCTACAAATTCTGTTTCAGTAGTTGCTGGTTTGTTGATGTCTAAACATTTTAGAAAAAATGGTCTAGAAATGGTAATTGATGACTATACTGGAATATTAAATGTGATTGCAACTAACGAAGAGTTAAGGAAACAGGCATCAATACTTGCACTTGATCAAATGGTCATGTTAGAACTTGAAAACCAGAATAATAAAGCAATGCATAGTTTTGTTATAAAAAATATAGTTTCTCCAGATATTCCAGAACACCTTCCTACTAGATCAAAATCTGAAAGCTATGCAGTACTGATTTCTGACCTACACGTCGGAAGCAAATATTTTATGGAAAAAGAATTTATTAAATTTTTAATGTGGCTCTCTTCTGATGCGGACGATATAGTAAGGAGGATCAAATTTCTATGCATAGCAGGAGATCTAATTGATGGTATTGGAATATTTCCGCATCAGGACAAAGAATTACTTGAGACGAATACGGATAAACAAATTATACATGTTATTGATTTACTTACCAAAATCCCAAAACATATCAAAGTATTTGTAATCCCTGGTAACCACGATCCAGGTAGAAGAGCTCTTCCACAACCGGCCATTCCAAGAAACGATTCTAACAAGTTGTATTCTTTGAATAATTTCACTATGCTTGGAAATCCCAGTCTTATTGAATTAAATGGTGTCAAAATATTGATGTATCACGGACAAGGTTTAGATGATATCATAGCCGCGACACCTGGTTTGACATACTCGAAACCTGCAGAAGCAATGAAGATATTACTTAAGGCAAGGCACTTATCACCAATATATGGAGAACATACTCCCATAGCTCCGGAAAAGGACGATATGATGGTAATTACTGAAGTCCCGGACATATTCCATTCAGGACATGTCCATGTCATAGACGTTCAGAATTATCGGGGAACACTGGTCGTTAATTCTGGGGCATGGCAAGCACAAACCAATTTTCAGCGTACAATGAATATAGTTCCAACTCCAGGGATTGCAATTCTAGTTAATCTTGCTACACTTAGGCCTTTCCAAATGGATTTTAATCAGCAAACAATAATGTAGAGAGAATTTGATCATCTCTTAATGCAGATGTGATAGTAATTGACGGAATAGTAACTTTAATTCTCTGTGATCTGCCATATCTACCTTGGCTTACTACGTCACTCCTTATTAAGCCAAGTTGATCAAGTTCACTGATTATTTGAGTTATACGGCGCTGAGTAAGTGGTTCCTGTTGTATATGTCTACAAAAAGATGAGTAAATTTCATATACTTCACCAGTATTTCCATTTTTTGATTTAAGAATTGCAAGTATTAGTATTTTAGTATGTGTAGTAGAATTTTTTAAAATCTCATAATTTGTGTCTTTCTCGATTTTTTCTTGGGATAGTCTAATATGTTTTTCTTCAACCTTAGACGCTCTTTCTCTTTCTGCGATTTCAGCCGCAACTCTAAGTAAATCAATTGCACGTCTAGCATCACCATTTTCTCTTCCAGCTATAGCTGCACACAGATTTATGGCTGCATTTGAGATACAATCCTCGTTGAACGCAACTTTGGCCCTATTTAACAAGATCTTTTGCAGCTGCTCTATAGTATATGGATTAAATACCATTTCTTCTTCACTTAGGCTACTTCTAACTCTAGGATCAAGTTTATCTTTAAAGGTAAGACTATTAGATATACCAATCAAGCTAATGAATCCTCCGATAATTCTTTCATTCGCTCTCGTAAAATTATATAATATATCGTCGCCATTTTTATCAACTAACGAATCAATTTCATCAATTATTAGAATAACATGCAATTTTTTCTTGTTTTTTATAAAATCTAAAATTCTATCTGTTGCTTCACCCATTGATAAACCTGTAAAGTGAACATGAAATTTCTTTTCTTCTTTGTTAATACCCATATTTTCAGCAATTTCATATAGCACCTTATAGCCTGTATTTGCGGTCTTTGCATTTATGAATGGCATTAATACCTCGATTCCCAGATCGCTTGTTTTTGTGAGGAGACGTTTGGTTACATTTTTAACCACTGCAGTTTTTCCAGTACCAGGTTTACCAAATAGTAGGAGATTTGACGGTCTTGCACCCTTTAACACTACAGATAGTGCTTGTGCAATCGTTCCTGTCTCATCGTCTCTAAACGGAAGTCTTTCAGGAACGTAATCAATCGTAAGTGTTTTACGATTCTTGATTAAGGTTTGTCCTGCTGCGGCTTTTTCAAAAATGCTATCAAGTATATCGTCACTCATCAAATATCACCATTATAACTCACACCCCAGTCTTTCCATTGTAAATCTGAGTTGTTAATATAATATTAACATGATATTAACAAACCACATTTAAACACATTAATCAATATCTATTAATTAATTAATCAAATAATTACTATTACTACTATTGTTTACGAGATATACATTGGACACGAAACAACGGGGTGGTGGAGCCAAGGATAAGCTATTAAATATTTTCAATTGTTAACAAGTAAGAAAAAATATAGGATAAATTCCTTCTAACTACCCCATTATTTCCAGTGGAGTGTTAACGTTAGATAGACGATGTTAATCGCTCCATAGTGAACCCCTTTATTTCCACTGGACACTAGAAATGCCTATTTGCTAATTATTAAAATATAATACTTTGATATGTCTCAGACATATTTTGATAAGTTAACTTATCTTAGTCTGTTTTTGTTAAGTGTTAACGTGTTAAAATGTTAGACATTTTGTTAATGCAGTCCGTCGTTATATATCAAAATTATGTAATATGTATAAATATGGTATATTTTATTTGCATTATTATTGCATTTTTCAATATTTGAAATAATTAATGCAAATCATCTATCTTAACAGTTAATGTCTTGTAGACTTGTCATGGACGGAAACAGTAGATTCATTGTCAGATAAAACATGATCGTGAGTTTGCAATCGGCCCAAATCGGTTATATTATACCTAAATGGCTTGTGGTTGATGTCACGATCAACATACTTCAATTCGTAGAGCTTTTTCATAACACGTGAGGTGTGTTCCCGAGTTCTTCTTATGCCTCTTTGTATCTCCCTAGATGTCAGAGGACCATTCAAAAGCAGCTTTAGAATTATCTCCAATGTATCACCAGTATGAAAATATTCATCTGATGCAGTCATTTTAACATCGTTGGATTCTGTAATCACGCGACTAGGCTCTGACAATTCATTACATTCCTCAGAATATTGTGATATTTGTTGTGATGTAGAGTCATCTATGGCGTGATTAATGGTCTTTAAATTATTATCTGGCTTTTTACTTATCTTTGATTCAAGCAGTTCAGTCTTGATTTTCAATTCATTGATGATACCTTCATATTGATCTAGCCTACGATTATATTGGCTAATAATCGTATCAATAACTTCTATATTTGCAAGATTACTGGCTTTAAATTGTGATTTGATTCTATAATAAATTAGCATTACCAATGCTCCTAAGAGAAATGGTACAAGAGTATATATCACGATGTTGGTATCAAAAAATTCTAACATCACATAATAAAGTGATTAATCGATGATTTAATCTTATATATTGTGATTTAATTGATGTTAGAAAGACTGGAAATAAGCTGGTCCATCTTGGATATCACAGTAGTTATGTCAATATCACGTATAAGATCACTGTCAGACTGACTTGTTATTTTGGCAAGGCGATCTGACAACTCATTGATTGTATTGAATGCTTGTTCATCTAATATATTGATAATCTTTAACAACATCATACTGTATACGACACCAAAAATCTTATTCTTACACTGTCTAATTTGTCTATAATACGCTCCTGAACTTATACCATCCAATAATTTTTGCTTTTCTTTTACCTTCGAAATTATATATAATTGTCTTTCAGTAAACAAAGAATTCTTAACAATGTGTTCAAGAAGATCATTAAAATGTGAATCTGTCGCCGACATTTACTATACAAATTTGTATATTCATTATAATATTAAAGCCATTCTCATTGGGATCCGGATCATGATTTATTAAGGGATCGCGAGGTAATAATATATTACTAAATGGTACTGCGCAAGCAATGTGAAGAATGAAATTGAAAAATACATTCAACAACAAATAAGAGAACTTGGCACAATTTGCTTCCCTCTTATAGATTCGGAAAATGTTACAAATGCTAGCATTATTGCTGCAAAGGTAGAAAGATTGGGAGCATCCGCAGTTCTGATTGGTGGATCTTCAGTAGTTGATCAGATCGACTTGGCTAAAATAGTATCTGATATTAAGATAAATGCTAAAATCCCGGTCATATTGTTTCCTGGGAACGTTACGGGAGTAGTTCCTAAGGCTGATGCCATACTGTTTACTTCGTTGCTTAATTCTGAGAATCCATATTTTATAACGGAAGCTCAAGCATTGGGATCTATGTCGGTTAAACGATATAATATCGAACCATTGCCGACTGGATATTTGATAATTGGTGAGTATACTACTGCCTGGTATGTAGGAAAGGCGCGTGGAATACCTTTCGATAAAAATAGTATAGCCGTCATGTATTCCTTGGCTGCTCAATATTTGGGAATGAGGTTTTTATACTTGGAAGCTGGTTCTGGAGCTGCTCGGAATGTTTCGTGTGAAATGATAGCTGCCGTAAGAAAGCAATATGAAGGAGTAATTATCGTAGGTGGTGGAATCCATAGTCCTCAAACAGCGAAAGAAATAGCAGATGCTGGTGCGGATATAATTGTAATAGGTACTATGTTGGAAAAAGGAGATTGGGAGCAGAAGTTTTCCTCAATTGTTAATTCATTAAGGCAGTGAGGTAATACTTTCGTGACGATAATAGAGGATTCTGAAATTTATCTAAAGGATATTCAAATGCCAAAATATTATCTAAACAATCAACGTAATATTTTGAGAAATATCCAAAATAACTTCGAACTTGCTAGTAGAGCACGCAAGAAAGGATTAGATGTTTCAGATAAAGTTGAATCCAAAATTGCTTATGACTTGTCGGATAGGGTCGCAAAAATGCACAATATTGATATAGCAAATCGATTGCGTGTGTTACTCGCCCAAACTAGCAAAGAGAAGGCAACACTCAAGATTGCCGAAGAAATTGCCTTAGGAGAATATGGTACTGGCGATCTTAGAACTAGATTGGATAATGCTGTTCGTGTCAGTTTAGCAGTAGTCACAGAAGGTGTAACAGTTGCTCCATTGCAAGGAATCTCTGATGTTCAAATAAAAAATAACATAGATGGTAGTAAATATCTTTCAATTTCGTTTGCCGGTCCTATTCGGTCAGCAGGGGGCACAGAGGCAGCATTGACGATGTTGATAGCAGATCATGTTAGAAAAGTCGTCGAGTTAGATAAATATGTAGCAAACTCATATGATGATGAAATAGGAAGGTTTCTTGAAGAATTACGAATTTATGAACGAGAGGTAGGGAATTTTCAGTTTAAAGTGTTAGATGAGGATGTAATTGGGTGCATAACTAATTTACCAGTAGAGCTAGATGGTGTAGATACTGATCCAGTAGAGGTTGTTGGTCATAGGAATATGAGAAGAATTTCTACTGATCGAGTTCGTGGAGGTGCCTTACGAGTAATGAACGACGGCTTAATCGGGAGAAGTAGAAAGTTACTCAAAATTGTTGAGCTATTAGGATTAGACGGTTGGTGTTGGCTTGGAAATCTCAAAGGTGCGATCCAAACAGGTAATGAGGATGCCGTAAATCATAGAATGTCTGAGGTAATTACGGGAAGACCGGTGCTTTCTATGACAAAGAAAATTGGAGGTTTTAGATTAAGATACGGTAGGTGTTATAATACTGGTTTTGCAACTGTAGGAATTCATCCAACAATACCCATTTTATTGAATCATGCTATTGTGGTAGGAACACAAATTAAGATGGATGTACCAGGAAAGGCATCCACAATAGCACTTGTGGATGCTATAGAAGCCCCAATTGTTAGACTTAACGACGGCAGTGTTTTACAAGTATCCTCATTAGAACAAGCCGTAAAAATTAGATCGAATGTTGAAAAAATACTTTATCTTGGAGATATACTGATAAGTTATGGTGACTTTCTTGAAAACAATGCACAGTTACTTCCTGCTAGCTATGTAGAAGAAATCTGGGCTTTAGAATTACAGTCAAAACTTGGATCTATTCATTCATCTTCAATTAATAATGAATCAATCCACGAACGATTAATTCAATTGTCAAGGAAACCTTTAGTCGTACTTCCTACTGTTGAAGAAGCCTTTGACATTAGTAAGGGGCTTGGCATTCCTTTGCATCCAAGATATTCCTTCTTTTGGGATTCTGTTACCATAGAAGATGTCATACTCTTGAATGAGAAACTGGAAGAGAGTCAAGTTTCTATTGATGATACTACTCTACATTTACATATTACTAATCCTAGATTAAAGGACATTTTAGAGCGACTTGGAGTTGATCATTCAATAAGGAATGGGGTCTTAGTGATAAACGATTTGGAACAAATTTATTCTCTAAAAAATTTATTGCTTAAGACAAATAAAACGAAAAATCAGATCTCTTCTATTAGGAGTAATATAGAGGATACAAAAAATGCAATTGAATTTGTTTCTAAGATCTCTGGTGTCACACTTATGCCAAAATTTGCATCCTCGATAGCAGTAAGGGTGGGCCGTCCTGAAAAAGCTGCTGAACGTAAAATGAAACCTCCTGTTCATGTACTCTTTCCTGTCGGATCTAAAGGCGGTGCAACGCGCGATCTTCTGAAAGCATTAAAGGATCAATCATTTTATGCAGAAATTGCGAACAGATATTGTAATAACTGCAAACTTCCATCTATTGGTATACGTTGCAGTAAATGCGGTGCGGATACTCCAATACGGAATTTATGTACAGTTTGTAAAGAGGAAGTTACTGAGAATCCGAGTAGAATGAGATGTCGTAGATGTGGTAAAGATTGTAGAACTTATTCCCCAGTTAGCTATCCATTAAAAGTAATGATTGAAAAAGCACAACAAAAGCTTGGTATCAAAGTATCTGAACCACTGAAAGGAGTTAAGATGCTTATGAGTAAGGATAAAGCTGCTGAACCATTGGAAAAAGGAATTTTGAGAAAAAAACATAGTATATATACTTTTAAGGATGGCACTATCAGATTCGATGCAACAAATGAACCATTGACTCACTTCAAACCCAAATGGATAATGACTGACATAGAAAAATTGAAAGATTTGGGATATACTAGAGATTATCTTGATCATGAATTGATTTCGCCAAACCAACTGGTTGAACTATTAATGCAAGATGTCGTAATACCTATTGATTGCGCCAAACATCTACTCAATGTAGCCAAATTTGTAGATGAAGAACTTGTAAAAATATATCATTTAGAACCTTGTTATAACGCATCCTCTATTGATGATCTAATAGGCCAACTTATTGTTGGATTGGCGCCACATACATCCGTGGGTATAGTGGGAAGAATTATTGGTTTTACCAATTCGCAAGTATGTTTGGCATCTCCAATCTGGCATTCTGCAAAACGTAGGGATTGTGATGGTGACGCAGATTCTATAATGCTATTGATGGATGCTTTCTTAAATTTCTCGAATGATTTTTTGCCTGATAAGATTGGTGGTCTTATGGACGCTCCATTATTGATTCAACCAACAGTATTGCCATATGAAGTACAAAGACAGGCTCATAACTTGGATATCTCTCAAATCTATCCATTAGAATTCTATGAGGCTACATGGAAACGAGGCAAAGCTGCAGACTTTGTCTCTAAAATAGAGACTGTAAAAAACAGGATTGGAAAGGAAAATCAGTTCTTTGGTTATTTGTTTACACATATTACAGACTTTTTGACAACTAGTGTACCTCGTAGTGCATACTCAACTCTTGGTACTATGGATGAAAAATTAGATATGCAAATCGCTACTGCAAAGTTGATTAATGCAGTAGATACTGATGAAGTGGTATCAATGGTACTGACTACACATATATTACCAGATATTATGGGTAATATGAGATCGTATTCTTCACAAGGTTTTAGATGTAGTTATTGTGGAGAGAAATATCGTAGAGTGCCACTTATTGGTAGATGTATTAGGTGTGATAATGAATTATTACAAACAGTTACCCGTGGATCGGTAGAAAAATACATGGGTATTGCTGCAAATATGTGTAATCAATTTAAAATGAATGATTATCTTCAAAGTAGAATAGAATCCTTGATGACGGAATTGAAACTGACCTTCAAAGAAGAGAAAAAAGAACAATCAACGTTAATGGAATTTATGGATTGACTACGCTTATTACTCTACATTTTCTTGAATTAACAACTCCTTACAATCTGAAGTCAAAATACTAAACATGTAAAAAATGTACACCAGCTTCAGTACAATGATCACTTGTACGATCAAATATTTATGATCAATAAAATAGCTAAATAATTTTAGTACTAATATAAGCTTCCCATAAATACTCGTTTTCCATTCTACTAGTTGATTCTATTATGAAATACAGAAGTAGAACTGACATAGTTAAATTGATACTTGAGGCTGCGAATGGAGGTGGGGCTAATAAATCAAAGTTGATGTACAAAGCATTCCTATCGTTTGCACAGTTAAAGGAGTATGTGACACTTCTACTTGAAAATGGATTATTAGGATATGAAGAAGGTAATCATTTCTATAGAACAACCGATAAAGGTATGCGCCTATTGCAAATATATAATCGAATGGAGGAGCTAACTCTGGTTATTAAATGTGGTAAAGAGGCACAAAAATTTGATTACCACACTTTTTAATCCATATTTTGTTCATTATGGTTAATAATTCAAGACTGCTTGTATATAATGATTGTAGGTCTATTTCATTATGTAACGTTATCCTAATCAATTTGCTGTGAGTAACAATTACAAGAGTTGAGTTGTACTCTCTGATTGTATATATATATTGTAA
>JANWJI010000112.1 GCA_025449515.1 Nitrososphaeraceae archaeon
AGTAGATTAGAGTAGATTAGAGTAGATTAGAGTAGATTAGAGTAGATTAGAGTAGATTAGAGTAGATTAGAGTAGATTAGAGTAGATTAGAGTAGATTAGAGTAGATTAGAGTACATGAGGGACAAGGACCAGATTACCTTTCAAGCAATGCCAGAATCCATTCGTTTAACAATTTCTTGTACTCATAATGTACAAGTGCATGAATTGACAATTCTTTCATCGATATAAAGTCTTACAACTTATATAACTGAATAATATCTCCAAACGGATTTTGATAAATGTCGATTTCTTCATGGGCAACCTCTTCATTTTAAAAAGCATTGAATAGTACTCCAGTCGAATCCGCCTCTGGTTCGTCAGCAATAAAACATAAACTGAGCGTCAGTAAGATATTTCTTAGGCCTTTCCTACCGCTAGGGGGGATATTCCTATACCTTAAAGCGGACCAATGCGACCTTTATAATCTTTCGTTTGATTTTTGTCAAATCGATGGAAATAGTAGAGCGAGAAATCACTTTTTACTCGTCTAATCTGGTAATCCAAGATACTATTTCAGCTTCAGTCAGGTAATATCCATGATCCGTAAAATAATCCCATATCTCTACGGTTTCCTGCTTAAAATTACTTTGAGTCTATCCCAAGATTGTCCTTCTATAGATGATGATACAACAAGCTAGATGCACCTTCGATTAATTTCATTTTATATTTATATATAAGAAAATCGATGCTGAGGTATCCCAAATTGGTAAGCGATGCGGATTTTGGGAGGAGCAGTAGCAAGTTCCGTCACTGGACGTAACATCTATGTAGCAGCATTCCTTCTGCCGATAGGAGGTATTACATGCACATTTCTCGGGAGTCTACAGGCGACAGTCTCTGGCGAGTATCCGAACTCGGTATTCATTCTTGCTGTTATATTGATTTTTGTCATTTGTGATTTACCTTACGAATCGTGATATCCGTGGGATCGGAAGCCGGTACAAAAGCTCAGATAGGCAGCTTCAATTAACTAGTGGATGGAAATTCAGGTGGAGCGTTTCTCACTATTGCGTCGTCTCGAGCTTTCTTTGGGATCATAAACACAGTTGGAAATTTTGGTATAGTATTTGTAGATCAGGTAAATTGGGAAAAGGCATACGTTGGAAGGTCATGATCCGAGGTAAAGGGGTTTCCAATAGGCGGACTAGCGTGATTTGCGATTCCATTTAAGCTTGAGGTAAGATTGTGATTATTGCTGTTGCCACTGCCATTTCGCCTTCTCCACAACAGATAAGCAGCGGCCTTATTACCTCAAGTGCTGCTTCTCATTTGACAGGGGATATTGAAGCTATATTGCCACTCTCCATCTAGTTCCCTGCAAAGTCAAAAATTGATTGGTAAAACTGACATCGTGAATCCACGGACCATCACACGGAACTTGACCTGTCCTGTGTTAGTAGACGTCGGCTAACTATCATGTGTTTCTTGATCATCCCAGAATCTAATCAATAGTTGGTCGTTTGTTAATTTCAGAAAATAATGTACTGCGGGTTGCCGTGCGATAGTAACGTGATTAATAAACATGAATAATTTACAAATCGTTAAAATATACCTCCTCAGATGTAGCTTGGTTTGATGGAAGTATTTCATTCGTTCCTCCCGATTATTATGGCGGTTGCACCAATAACTGGATCGGCTACTTACACAACTGGAAATCCAGTATTGGAGTTCTTCTATATTCTGTTTAATGGAGTTTCTGAGGTACCATTATTTAGTTCACCAGTAACGGGCATTTTAATCGTATCAGGAGTGTTTTTGGCTTCTAGAAAAGCTGGAGCAATGATGGTCCTGTCTGGGCTAATAGGAGCCGCGGTAGCCATGATATTAGGTGCTTCTTATACAAGTGTTGCCTTTGGTCTGTTTGGTTATAACTCCGTCTTAACCGGTATGGCATTTTGGTCAGGGCCATTTGTCAAGGCAAACAAAGCCACATTCTGGTTATCTGTATTTGGAGCTGCTATAACCGCAGTAGTATGGCAAGCCTTTGCTCACTGGATGGGCGACATTTTTGTTAACGGCGGCCATGGCTGGGCGATACCTGGATTTACGGCGTCATTCATATTTACCACATGGGCAATGATGTATGCAACTAGAAGATACGGTCATGATATATGGCCAGACATACACCCAGGTGCAAAAGAAGTGTTGATTCCCGGAAGTGCCAATCCAGAGCCCTCGGCTCCTTTCAAATGGACTGCTAAGGAGTTCATGATCGCAACTTTGAAGGGCGTTTCACAGGTCACATTTGTCGAAAATTGGAAGACAGGCGTCTTTTGGGTGGTCGGTCTTACTTTAGCGTTTGAGCTTGCCCCAATAATTACAACGGCAACTGGTGTCCAAGTTCGTCCCTGGTGGACTAACGCTTATACTGCCGGATGGAACCCCTTGTCTCCACTCTACCTAGGGGGATTAATGGCATTGATTGGTTCAGCGATTGGAGCAGCATTAGGTATCCTGACGAAGCTGCCTACAGCTGAAGTAAGAATCGGTCTTCACGGATTTAATCAAGTCCTAGTAATGATCGCGCTTACCTCATTTCTTCCGTTAACACCCGCGACATTTTTCATGGCCGTATTGGCAACTGTGACCTGTTCAGTAGTTGTAATGCCGGCATTGCAAAGATTTTTTGGAACGTGGGGACTTCCTGCGCTGACTGGTCCCTTTGTGTTTACAGCTTGGGTTTGGATGATAGCAACAGCAGGACTAATGCACATTCCTGCCGGAATAGGCTGGTCAAGACCTCCTACTTGATCGATAAATCGTAACTCGGAAAATGACAGGATCTCTACGGTCGCTTTTTTAGACCATATTCCCAAACAAGGTATAAAATTTGCCAGCGAAGAGGTTACATCAACTACAAATAATCTCTATGATCGGAACATTTACTTTACTCTTCGGTGACCCAGGTTCGATGATTATCGCTAATTGCTTAAACTACTAATAACTTAAGTGCCAATACTTAAGTCAATAAATGTAATCAAAGATATATTTAGAAGTCTGGAATTCGTACATTAGTGTGTTCTTGTGATTCCTGAACAATTTGCCAAATTTTTGGAACATTCCAAAGATATTCTGGTCACGAAGCCTGACTCTGAAAAGGTCTTGTTTTTTATTGACTGGTGTAAGAGTCATGACATTGAGGAGACTATCCTCAGATTAAGTTCAGAAACAAAAGGTGGTTGGGGGAAGAACCTTCAATTAGACTTCACCACAAATAGACTAATTGTTAGTCGAAAGGGAGTACTAAGAAAATTTGTAGATTTAGGTTATGTCGCTGGAATGGCCCCTTATCCTTATCTACTATTAAAAAACAAACTGCGGGAATCAGATTTCAGCTCTAAATCGTGTGTCATAAATCCAAGAACACTGCTAGACGACCCTTCAAACTACTATATTGAATATTCAAAAATAGATGCCTTTATTTTGAGAAAGGGCATAGAAACGACTGTTACGAACATGATTGGCAGGATGATAAAATCAAATTTCATTACGATCCATTCTGAAACAAAAGTCTATGAATTCACTCTGCCAGTAAACAAGAATGGAAATTATGAACAGATCGTTTTCTGGCTTGGAGTAGTGGTCCCAGTTAGTATCTCCACGCATTGATGAATATTTAGTCGACGTCTACTAAATAATCCTCCTCGAACTAAACTTCAATAGACTGTATCTTTTCTCATTTATGGGGCGTAGGCCTTCTACACTTAAATATTTCAGGTCTATTTTATAGAGTGAGGTAATAGAAAAATTGATGTTAGCACCTAGGGAAATGGAAAAGATGGTTATTTGGACTGCTGCACAAATTGCAGAAGGACGAAAGAAAAAGGGTGTAAAACTTAACTATCCTGAAGCCATTGCGTATATTGCAAACTTTGTTGTAGAAGGCGCAAGAGAAGGCAAAACTGTCGCTGATTTGATGAAATCGGCGAGAGAAGTTTTAAAGAGCACCGACGTCATGAAAGGCGTTCCGGAAATGATACATACAGTTCAGGTAGAAGCTACATTCCCAGACGGCACTAAACTGGTAACAGTACATGACCCAGTTTATTAGGTGATTTTAATTGGTTGAAACCAAAAAAATGAAAATTAAAAAAAACAAATTATGGAGAAAGGTCCCAAAAATATGATACCAGGAGAATACGTTTTATCACAAAGTCCGGTTAATTGCAATGTGAATAACAAGACAATCAAAATCATCGTCAAGAATGCCGGAGATAGACCTTGCCAGGTTGGTTCACATACTCACTTCTTTGAAGTAAATAGAGCACTAGACTTTCCAAGAGAAAAGGCATTCGGATGTAGATTGAACATTCCTGCAGGTACTTCGGTGAGATTTGAGCCAGGTGATTCAAAGGAGGTAGAATTATGCGAATATGGAGGATCTCGTGTTGTGCATGGATTCAACGCACTCGTAATGGGAGGACTAAATTCACAAGTAGCAAAGAATGCGGCACTGGAAAGGGCGAAGAAGCAGGGCTTTAGGGGAGCATAAAAGGAGAGAATAATAATGGTTCTCAAACTAACTCGAAAACAATACACAGATTTATTCGGTCCAACGACTGGAGATAAAGTAAGATTGGGAGATTCTGATTTATTAATTGAGATAGAAAAGGACTTCATAACTCCTGGAGATGAGTGTGTGTTTGGTGGAGGCAAGACTATAAGAGATGGCTTGGCTCAGACACCAGGTGTAACCAATGCGAATGGTGCCCTTGATTTTATAATAACAAATGCCGTCGTATTGGATCCTGAAATTGGGATAGTAAAAGGAGATATTGGCATAAAAGACGGAAAGATCGCCGGCATCGGCAAGGCAGGGAACCCGAACATTATGGATAAGGTAAGTAAGAATATGGTAATATCAGCATGCACAGAGGCAACTGCAGGGGAGCATACAATATGCACTCCAGGACATTTTGATACTCATGTTCATAACATCTCTCCCCAACAATATATCGATGCCATTAGTGGTGGAATATGTAATATGATAGGTGGAGGTACCGGACCTGCTGATGGGACTAATGCTACAACATGTACCCCTGGCGTATTCAATATGAGCCGAATGTTAGAATCTATAGAGGATATACCAATGAATTTCGGATTCCTTGGTAAAGGGAATGATTCACATCCATCTCTAGCTACGCAGATGGAACAGATAGAAGGAGGCGCCTGCGGGCTAAAGGACCACGAGGACTGGGGAACAACTGCGGCAGTCTTGGATGCATCGCTCAAAGCATGTGATTTAACCGATACTCAGCTAGCAATACATACAGATTCCATTAATGAGTGTGGATACGTAGAAGACACTATTAATGCAATAGATGGGCGAACATTACATACCTATCATACAGAAGGAGCGGGTGGCGGACACGCCCCTGATATCATGAAGATTGCTGGGGAACCCTTTGCATTACCATCATCGACAAATCCCACAAGACCATATACAATGAATACTATAGCCGAGCATCTTGATATGCTGATGTTTTGTCATCACCTGAACCCCGCTGTACCAGAGGATGTACACTTTGCAGAATCTCGTATCAGAGCAGAAACGATCGCAGCCGAGGACGTATTACATGACGAAGGTGTTCTAAGTATGTATTCCTCAGATAGCCAAGCAATGGGTAGAATAGGTGAAGTTGTGATACGAGCGTGGCAGACAGCCGATAAAATGAAGAAAATGAAGGGTAGTCTGGAAGAAGACTCACATGGTAATGACAACTTTAGAGCAAAGAGGTACATTGCGAAAACCACAATAAATCCTGCAACCACGCACGGAGTTGCAGATTATTTGGGTTCACTTGAAGTAGGAAAATATGCTGATATCGCAATGTATTCAACAGCCTTCTTTCCGGCAAAGCCAAAAATGATATTCAAGGGAGGATTCATTGCGTGGTCAATAATGGGAGATCCTAATGCTTCGCTTCCGACGCCAGAACCAGTATTCTATAGACCTATGTTTGGAGCACTCGGAAAGGCTGTACAGAAAACATCGTTCACATTCACATCAAAGGCGGCAGTGAAGCTTGGCGTCCCAGAAAAATTAGGATTAGAGAAAGTAGTTTTACCAGTAAAGAACTGTAGAAGCATTAGCAAAAGAAATATGATGTGGAATGACAAGACTCCACATATAACTATTGATCCAGAGACATATGAGGTAAAATTGGACGGCAAGATTGCAACAGTTGATCCGGCAAAAGAACTTTCTTCTGCCCAAAGGTACTTTATGGCATAACTTCGACCAAGAAAAACTCTATTTTTTTATTTATTTTTGATGTTTTCAATATCTTTATTTTTGTCTGTTTGACATGTCCTTATGATGTCAAATCCTAATTTTGGTGTGTGGAGACCGATGGCGGAGAGTATCGAGTTCAATGCTCTCGAATCAAACTCCAACGCAGTTATGGCCGTTGCCGATACAGTGAGGACGACTTTAGGACCTAAAGGATTGGATAAATTATTAATAGACCAAGCTATGAATAGGCATGTTTCAAATGACGGGGTAACTATTCTTCTCTCCGTAAGAGCTATTCATCCAGTAGCACGAATGATCGTGGAAATTGCTGAAAGACAAGAACAGCTAGTAGGAGACGGTACTACAACAGCAGTTGTCATGGCTGCGGAAATGATCAAGGAAGGAAAGAAACTTGTAAAGGAGCTTGGCGTACATCCAACCAAAGTTGTTGAAGGAATAGACAGTGGAGTAAGGCACGCCTGCGAATTGTTAGAAGCCGAATCCAGAACAATTTCAATTAAGGATGTAGCATTAGAACAAGTAGTAAATACATCACTTTCTTCAAAGTTAGACGGTAGACAACTTTCCTCACTCGTCATTACTGCTCTTCGAATAGTTGGAGAAAATGCAAAGTTTGATGGTTCATTTGATTTTGATAAATCAATCATGGTAATACGGAAGACAAATATGGAAGATCGCATTGTGAGCGGATTAGTCCTGGAACGAAAGAGGGTAGACCCAGCGATGCCGACTAAGATTAATGAAGCGAGGATTATGATTGCTAGACTTGATCTCAAGCCCGTAAAAGAGTCTTGGCTCAAGGACAATAGCAAATATCAGGAAATATTGAGCATGGAGAATGATAGAATAGAGAAATCGAAACGACTAGTCGATGCGATGATTGCAACTGGTGCGAATACTTTTCTGCTTGCTTCGACAGAGATAGATCAAGTAGTTGAGGATTTGTTAGTAAGTCATAACGTATTTGCAGTGCGGATCTCTATAGAAGAGATGGATTACATGTCTAGATATACTGGTGCAAAGATAGTTAGAATGATCGATGATTTGTCTAAACCTGACATAGTTGGCAAAGCAGATCGTGTATTCGAAGAGGAAGAAAATGGGGTTGTATGCATCGAGGGTGGATCGGGCAAGAATATGGTAACTTTGGTAGTCTCGGGATCAACTAAAGAAACCTCCCTGGAACGATGGAGGGCCGCTATTGATGGTGTAAATGCTGCTGAGGCGGCGTTGAATAAGGGAGTCGTGGCAGGAGGGGGAGCCGCAGAATTGCATGTTATAGAGGGGGTAAAAGATATGCGGCTAAAGGGTCTTGAGCAGGTAGGACTCGAAGTTGTAGCATCGGCCCTTGAAAGTATAATGAGACAAATTCTCTCGAATGCTGGATACAATGGTTTGGAGAAGGTAATGGCCGCTAAAGCATCGCCTCGTGGTTTCGGCATAGATATTGATAGCGGGGAAGCTGTTGATATGTGGAATAAGGGAATTTTGGACCCATTATTGGTTAAGACGATGGCCTTGAAGGCTGCTGGCGAAATAGCAAAATCGGTCTTGCGTATCGATAGAAACCTAGCCGCAGAAAATCTAGATCCCCAGGCTGTTTCTGATACAAAGAGGTGAATGCTAGGTTTGCTTATACGTCATTGCGTGGAGGAATCGAATATTGATGAGAATATGTTGGTATTGGACCCAACTCGCGTAAGGCATGTTGTGGTCGTTGCGGGGATGATCGAGTCCATGTCTGGAATGATAGATCCAG
Source organism: Nitrososphaeraceae archaeon (assembly GCA_025449515.1). Taxonomy (GTDB): domain Archaea; phylum Thermoproteota; class Nitrososphaeria; order Nitrososphaerales; family Nitrososphaeraceae; genus JARBAU01. Next base: position 8,056 of record JANWJI010000112.1, read on the forward strand.
CTTCTCACCTCAATTTGGACTATCCAGATCATAAGGTCACCTCTTGTATCGTAGCTGAAAAGTTTGAAATTGGTGCTAAGGTGAAGATGCAAGAAAATGGCCTAGTATTTGTCTTAGTCGACTCGTCAAAATACGAACATTACGGCTATGTTGATTACACTCAGAGGCTTTTCAATATGATTGATGCGGTAAAGAAGGGCAGCAAAGATAGACATATGAATAAGAGACAATCTCAGGTAAGCGAAGTGTCATAGGCTAAATGATTACCATTAATTCTATACTTGGGAATGTCAAGGACACAGAATTTGCAGACAAATACGAACAATTGTCAAAAATCAACTCATGTGAGGTTATTAGGATTCAAAGGTCTGAGTCGCAACGCGTAAGGATGCGCAAGACCTCCGATAAGGGAACCGATATTGCCTTCACTTTGCCGCAGGGAATTCAACTAAGACACAAAGATGTGGTTCTGTCTAGTCCAGATAAGATGATCATAATCGAAATTGAACCTGAGAGCGTTGCCACGATATCCATTAACGAAGATATTGGGAATCTGAATTCCATTGAAATTCCTGTACGGCTAGGGCATACAATCGGAAATTTGCATAGGCCTCTTAGAATAGAGGGTCGAAAAATCTACTTTCCAATCCAGGCGGATACAGAGCTCGAGATGTTTAGAAGGCTCCTAGATCCGATAATTGACCACATCAAGATAAACAAGGCCCATATGGTGTTTGAACCAGAGGAAGGATCACATATACATGAACACTAACTATGATCCACAGGCTGAGGAGATTAATATTTTACAGCTTTCTGATTCCTTCTTTCCAACCGGGATGTATACAACATCTAGCGGACTTGAGGCTTTGTTCTACAGTGAAAATAAGATAAAAAATCCCGACGAGCTTAGGACCCTGATAACAGTCTATCTGGAGCACCAGATAGGACCAGCTGATTGCACTGCTCTAGGCGTATCATATGGCTGTATTGAAATGGCTGATATTAATGAGTTGATAAAAGTGGATCGAACCATCTACTCAATGAAGCTTATCGAAGAGGTCAGAAACGCATCTGTAAGGTCTGGTACTCAGCTTCTAAGATGTGTAAACTATTTCCTACCTGGTAACGAATTTATCACCAAATTTCAAGAGGCCATCAAAGAGAACAAGGCCTCCGGTGTGTATCCAGTAGCACTGGCCGTTGCAAGCCAATCGTTAGGCATATCAAAATATAACAGTGGTATCACGTTGCTTTACACTTTTATTGTCAGCATCATCGGAGCGGCTCTTAGGTTAGGAATGATACAGCACCTTGATGGCCAGAAATTGATCCACGAACTAAAGCCTTCGATCTTGGCTACGGTGGCAAAGAACATAAATAGACCATTGTCAAGCATTTGGCAATTTACTCCGGGCATCGATATTTTCCAAATAGCTCACGAACTCATGCCTTCAAAAATGTTTATTACATGAACAAATCGTACGAATATCGATGAGTTCAAAGAGAATACCTCGAGTAGGAATTGGTGGGCCAGTTGGTTCAGGAAAAACTATGCTAATCGAGCAGGTAGTCCCTCTTTTGTATTTAAAAGGCTATAAGGTTGGGATCATTTCAAATGATGTAGTATCGCGCGAAGACGCTGACCGTATGAGAAGAAATCTGGCAACTGAGAAGGGACTGATGGCAGAAGATCTTGTTATAGGTCTAGCGACTGGAGGATGTCCGCATACGGCTGTGCGGGAGGATCCGTCTATGAATATTTCAGTAGTAGAAGAGATGGAGTCCAAACATGATTACCTTGATCTGATTATAATTGAAAGCGGAGGAGACAATATTACGACTACATTTAGCCCTGCTTTGGCAGATTACTTTATTTATATTATAGATGTTTCTGGAGGTGACAAATATCCTAGGAAACGCGGGCTCGGAATAGAGACTTGTGATCTTTTGGTTATAAACAAGATAGATATTGCCCCCTCAGTTGGAGCTGACCTGACGGTGATGGATAGGGATGCCAAGACCGTTCGTGGAAACAAACCTTATGTATTTGTTAACTCAAGGACAGGTCAGGGAGTAAATGAAGTAGCCGAGAATATTATAAGGGACGTCCTCTTCGAGGAGACTCCAAAAGCCTTAGTGAAACATTAGGTTACGTGGATGAGCGAGATTCAATACTATACGCCTGGTGATATACCACCAGAGGTACTTGCATATGACCAAAAACTCGATCAACTAGGAGTTGGAAAAGCTGGTAAGATCGGAGCAATAGTATTAAGATTGGAAAATGACGTAGAAAGGAACAAGACTATAATCACGGACCAGTATTCCCGAGTGCCACTCTTTACACAACGAGCACTATACCTAGAAGAATCTCTGCCCTCAATGGCTTATGTATTTATTATTTCGCCGTCAGGCGGGATATTACAGGGTGATAGATACAGAATGGATATTACGGTTACGAATAATGCTTGTGCTCACATAACTACACAAGGAGCTACCAGATTATATAGAATGGAAAAAAATTTCGCTACGCAGATGGTGAATGTATCAGTCGACGAAGGCTGTTATTTTGAATTTATCCCCGATCAAATTATTCCGTATCGAGATTCAAGGTTCTACCAAACTCTTAATTTCAAAGTACATGAAAATGCAACAGCAGTATATTCTGAGATGGTTGTTCCAGGCAGAGTTGCAAGTGGGGAGTCCTTTGAATATGATATTTGCTATCTAAAGGCAGTAGCACGAGATTATTTGAATAATCTGCGATTTATCGATATAGCCATATTGGAACCAAAAAAAAGAAATTTGAGTAGTATAGGAATTTTGGGCAATTATACTGTTGTCGGTAGCGTATATGTGCTCGCGCAGCGAAGATATGTACGAATCCTCAATGATGAGATAAATGCGAGGTTGAGGGAGGCTGATTCTATTGTAGGAGGATCTTCCATCCTTCCAGGATCTTCCGGAATAGTTGTGCGAATGCTTGGACATTTAGCGGGTGATATTAGAAATGCGATATTTGAAGTTCTAACAATAGTTCGAAAACATGTGTTGAATGCAAATTTTAGCGGCTTAAGGAAAGGCTGATCGAGTCTAATATGATATTTAGCCCATTACTAATCTAGTAGCGAACAACTAGCGAATAACTTGAGCAATCGGTCGCGTATTTTTCAACGCCTTTTCGTGATCCAGAACTCAATTATTCTCACGCTGTGAGAAGTTTCGATCTTGTGAACATTCGCAGTGGATAGCGCGTCAAACACTTGATCGCACCGTTCACACCATGCAGTAACATTTTTGCTATGTTTATCGAAGGCGTTCATCTAATCTATTGTATCTACCATGAAATATAATGTTTCAGATGGATTTAGTCGCCTTTTATCAGTTGGCATTTTATAGATAGAGTCTACGGATAGTTAGACTTCAGTAATACATTTTCGTCGATGGGGCATCATTAATAACTCAACTTTTTGTCAAATGCTCTAATGTCTGCAGTGTATCGTTGCATTTAGCTACGCGAGGTAGTGAAAAACGAAGATGCGAAACATCTAGCTAAACCAGTTTTGTAGGGATGTACGAAGGTACTACGGAACATGAATTGATCCATCCTAGATATAAATTCTATAAACTATCTATAGACTAACTAGCATCTATGGATAGAGACAGTAGATCTTTGGAAATTATATGATTGTAGACAGAGTACTCGAATCTAGCAGCGATAAGGATTAAGTCTTATTAGTGGATCTGGACTTATTTGTCACGGAACTTGTGGAATTTGCTAGGTTCGTATTATGATTAGGTTGATGACTTGAACCGCCACTAATCTGATTAGGCACATAGTCGTGATTCACTTTGTAAATTAAGACAGCAAAGACAAGACCCGGGGTGTTGGTCCTAAAACTCGGTGATGCATATACTAGCGAAAAAGGTTGGTCTTTTGTTTCATTCTGCGGATATTTTATGTTTTCAGTATATAATGCAAAGCTTCCTGGACTGTAAGTTGGCTGCAAGACCTGCCGTCCATTTTGCGATGAGGCGTAAAATTGAGGGGTGAATGGGATCATTTTGCCCAACAATGTGGAATTCCAGAATGTGGAAGTTGGGGTAACTCCGTCTTGCTCAAGATATGTGCTTTCATTAAAGCCACCGATTCTAATGAACCACTGTTTCTTGCTCTCGTCTCCGCCATTTCCCAACGCATAGATAGAGCTACCGTTTCCGGCTGCAAACCGTTGTGCAACGATATAGACCAAAACATAGTCGGCTTTGAGATCTCGGGCCACTTTGGTGCCGATGTCTGGTTTGTCGATAAACATTTTAGCTATCGTAGCAATACGTGTTTGATTGATGGTAGCGTTATCCGCGATACTTGTCCTATTTGCTAATGTAGTGATCCAGTATCCATAATCCCACCATGATGCAATAACAGATCGCTTTGGGGTGTGCGCTGACAACCATGCCAGAGTATCTAACCAGTCGTTTGTTTGAAACTTGTATCCAGTTCCGCCATTTGCAATGGAGGGTGGAATGTCTGCAAGGCTCAGCCAGCTAGAATTCTGAGGATATACCATGGGGATGGTTAACAAGAAAATAATGAGTACTGTGTAACCTATAAGGATAATGCGGTTCTTAGACGGCTGTTCGGCTGACCGCTCAGAATATTTTCTAGCTTTCGTCATCTTTCCAGGCTTTACCTGTCTTGAGCTCGCCGAAGAACTGCTCTTGCTCATAAAGCTGCGAGTTATCTCATAGAGCCCCAGTCCAGCTAATACGATTATACCAATTGATGCAAATACCAAAAGTCTTGCAAAGGTAGCACTTACATAGATAGCAGTTATGCCAATTATCAAGGCAAATATTGAGGATGGAGTCCGATATCTAAACGCCATCCAGATCCCTATTCCAGCAAACATTAACAATATCGAATAATTCGTGAAGTAGTCTACTAATGTCGGCGTAAAGTGCTCTGCAACTGAGGCTGTGAGGGGGTTTTGAGATGACAAAAAGGGATTTATCGCATTTAGATACCTAAATGATGTCGGATGATAAGCACCTGCTATTACCACTCCGAGTCCGACAACCACAAATCCACCGAGCAAAAATAGTAAATTCCGGGTTTCTTTGCGTTCGTTACTGATCCTCTTGAGAATCTCAGCGCCAATCATAAAAATTGTACCTCCAATTAATGCGATACCAGGAAGGCCTAGTATGAACGATATTCCTGGTCTTGGAAATGCGCCTGCGCTAGCTATCGAAAAGATTGTAAACGCTATTGCAACATAGGTAGAAATTCTAGTATTTTTTTGGAAGAACGGAAGGGCGATGAAAAATAATGAGATTGGTATACTGAAATACTGAACACCTCCCCAAGAAGCGTTTCCGAGTCCTAGAAGCAAGCCTCCCAAGACTGCTTTTGGAATCGCGTATTTTAATGACGTATGCTTGATCGCAGATATCAACAGGTAGACTGCGAGCAAGCCAAAGAATAAGCCCAGCGGTTCCGACTTGAACCAACCAAGATTCCCTCTCTGAATGATAGCTGGCGTAAAGGCGAACAATAATGCCGAGAACATACCGGCAGTAGTACCCCCGAGTGTTCTCACCAGAGCAAAAATTACAATTGTCGTCAATGAGCCAAGAACGACAGGTAAAAGAATAGTAAAATCTAATAAGGAACTTCGGGCTCCGAATATCTCGTACAAGTACGCGGATACGATATGAAGCCCGGATTGAGAGGTCTTTGGAACATCTCTGCCCTCAGGATACCACGACATCATGTCCTGCCATTTCCAATATGCATTAAGCCCATGATCTACAATGTATTTGGTAGCTCGGTAATCGAAATATGGGTCGAATTCATTGAGATAGAACCCGTATTTTACAGGATATGAACGCATTATAAAGCCGGTAACAAAAGCAAGAGCTAAAACCCCGATTACCAAGAGATGTTTTATTTTAAAATCAAAGCTGCCCTTATGGAATAAAGTCTTACTTCCTTCAAGCATATTCTTGGATGTTAATTATTACCGCTTTTTTAAGGTACTGCCAATTACAATAATCTGCATTTATTATTAAGAACAGGTTTAAATCCAAAATATATGACTTCAGTCATCAGTATTTTTTGAAATGCTCTACGTATATGTACAAATTTATTCGTCTTAATCCTGTAGGAGCCCAGGCATTTTAGCAAGTAATACTAATCTCTGCCAAAGCGAACAGATTCTAGGATTGATTCATGTATCTCTATCTTGACGAGATCTGGTTTCGGTATGTCCCCATGGTTTTACGCTTTCAAGAGTCCTTTTCGCATATTCTGCGGACAGGCCAATCCAGATGACTTAGACAAAATTAGTTCTATTCATTGCTAGTATTGGTTGATCCAGTGCCTGATCGTGCTAGTTTTAAAACCTTTTCACGTTCCAATCCTCTTTGTTATCGTCAAAATGTCCGAGTCATAAAGCCTGTGATCAAGGCCAACTTTTTGGCCAGCAAACTTGACACTCCTTCCCCACACATTTGCGAATCGAAATTCCCTTGCCATATTGCGATGAATCTTGTTGCAAACGTCTTCGATGGAGGATCCATCTCGAACGATCATTGGTTCTTTGAAATCAGTTTCTCCGCCTTTCGGCCGCATAAATATCTTGATAAATTCGAGTCTTCGATATATTGCCTCCTTTAGCGATACAATATTAATATTGGCATCTGCAGAGACAGGTACGAAAGAAGTTCCTATTTGTGATTGAATTTCCCTTATGAAGCCTTGATTCACTAAATCGATCTTGTTCAAAACCATTATTGAAGGAATGTACACTCGATTACCATTCAAGATATCAATTAGTTGTTCGTCAGTTAATCCTGGCTCTCTTATAATTAAACGACCGTTATGAACACCGTATATCCTTAAAATTTCCTTGATTAGTTTTTCTGAAATATCTATCTTGACCTGAGTATTAATTGACATTCCTCCTGTGGATGTCTTTTCTAACGTCACATTCGGAGGCTTTTCGTCTACTCGAATGCCCATTTCGAATAATTCCTTTTTTAGTACTGACAAATGTTGGGTTTGAAATACATCTAGCACAATCAGGATTAGATCCGCGCCTCTAGCAACCGATAATACCCTCTTGCCAAGCCCCTTACCAGAAGCGGCACCACCGATGATTCCTGGCATATCTAGTATTTGAATACTGGCGCCATCGTGGTACATCATTCCTGGTACAACTGTAAGGGTTGTAAATTGATATGAGGCAACCCTAGATTTTGCATTTGTTAACCTATTTAGCAGGGTCGACTTTCCGACACTTGGAAGTCCTATGAGTACTACGGTACCATTACCAGTCCTCTTAACATCAAACCCGCTCAACGCACCCCCAGCTGATATAACCTTACCATGAGTATTCTCTTCCATTTCACGCTTGAGCCGAGCTATTTTAGCCTTTAAAATACCTATGTGGAATTCAGTGGCCTTGTTAATTTGGGTCTTGTGAATTTCATCTTCAATGGCTTTAATCTTCTCTGGGATACCCATAATGACAACTTTTGTTAGCATATTATCAAATATTACCGTTTCTTGCATGAACCAGTATTGCTCGTGAATTCAGAGTTAACTCGGATATTGGTTGAGGGCTCATGAATCAGATTTTCTAAAGTCTATCTAGACTTGAACCTACACGAATGCATAGCGTCAGTGCAAGATGTAAGTAAACTTGAGGGCATCAACCAAGGCGATAGCTACACAGACAGAGGCCATCAGCTTCCAAGGAATGGCAGGCAGGGTCGGTGCGCGAAGTTGGATATGATGATTATCTATTATGTTTGAAATATAATCCCGAACCTTTTCATTCCATATCTGATATTCTATCTTGTGCTTGTTAAGTATGGATTCTATTTCGTATATCACGGGGACCCTGACGGATCTGATATGCTGTATGTATTTTCTGGATATCTCTACTTCTGCTTGAATAGCAATCAAACCATGTTGGTGCATATCCAGGAGTCTAACGTGCATTTCCCAGGGCCTCATGAGTTTCTTTGCAAATCCATTACCAATCTGAGCTGTTTTCCTATTTTCAAACTTGACACGGCTAAAGCCCTCTGATATCAACGTCCGGATAATTTCGTCCTTTTTCAATTTGACCATTATACTTAACTGGTCTAACTCAATTTCCTCGTGACGAATCAGGCCAACCAGGCCCTTTACGAAGCTTATGCGTTTTGGATATTTTGTTAGAAACTCGGGCAATAGCCTACAACTCTGTTCATTGGGGGATATTATAACTTTATGAGCCATTATTATTTAATCTATCTAGAAAAATCACATGCAATATTCCTCATGTATATGTCTTGGGAGGGCTCGATAGTCATGTCACGCCAAGTTAGATCTCTCTCAGTACGCTTCTGTTGCGCTCCTCTTATGATTACAGCCGGCATAGATTCATTACTCTCGCCCATAGTCATTACGCCGATAGTAGCGAAATCGTCGGCGATAGCTTTCATCGTAACCCTTAGTACGTTTCCGAATAGATCCTTCTTTCCTCTTTGGTCTTCGACTGGTTCTAGGCCTGCTGCCGCAATCGCTAAACCCGTAGTTCCTATCCTAGTTGGCATTAGCCGACTATCCGAGAAGATGATTGCAAGATTAATCCCGAGATTAATTTCGAATTTCAACCTCAAATTCTTAGCAAGTAGAAAGGGGTTAACTGGATAGAGGACTACTTGTCCGAGCGGTACGTTAGATCTATCAATCCCGGCGTTTGGAGCTAAAATTCCATCCTTGATTGTTAGAAGATACCCGGGCATACCCCTTAGAACGCAGTCAGATTCTCTTAGTATTATCTCAGCAAGTTCCTTCTGAATGTGGAATTTTTTTGATATTGCAATTGCCTTCTGGCTTACTCTCACTCTATCCAAAGAAATGAGACATCCCTGACTGATGGATACATATTTACTTGAAATTACCAAAACATCATTTTCCAGGAAATCGAAACCTGAATGAACCAGATTCGTGTACAAATCAAATTTTCTAGATTCCCGGGCTAATTTTATGGGTATTACTTCCAAAATTCTAATGGCAGAAGTGTTTTTATACTTACCAGTTTTTCTATTTTTCCATTCATTTTTCACTGTTTTCTTGATCGTTATTCTATATCTAAAAAGACGGCAATTTCACATGTTGCCTATATCTTATAAGGTGGGATCTTTAAAGTGCAACAGACAAATTATAGAAAAGATTGTAAACTGAAATGCAATCCAAAAGTTCATAACATTTTAATTCACGATCGTGTAAGGTTTACCCAGTCTAGTGATATTTTTTGGGAATGACGATTACAGAAAAGATTCTGGCAAGGGCATCTGGAAAAAGTGTTGTCTCTCCAGATGAAGTGGTATTTGGTAATGTAGATAATGTGATGATGCATGATGTTTCTGGTCCTGGTGTAATAAAGATCCTGACGGAGTGGGAGAAAAAAGGGAACAAGTTCGATCGAGTTTGGGACCCGGATAAGGTCTGGATTAGCGAGGATCACTTCGTACCAGCCTCAGATAGGATATCTGCAGAGAATGTTGCTCTCTTATCAAGATGGGCGAAGAAATTTGAGATAAGGCGTCACTTCAAGTATGGATTGGGACAGTACGGAATATGCCATACTTTGTCGCACGAAGAAGGACTTGTTCTTCCTGGTCAACTGTATGTAGGTGGCGATTCTCATACTAATACCACTGGTGCGACAGGTGCTTTCGCCACTGGCTTGGGGCACACAGATATTGCTTACGTCTTGATGAAAGGAAAAATCTGGTTTAAGGTTCCTCATACGTTACTGTTCAAACTACATGGAAAGAAACCTGCGTACATCATGGCAAAGGATATGATTTTACATATAATCGCTGATATAGGTATAGAAGGGGCCAACTACAAGTCGATGCAGTTTACCGGAAATATCGTAAAAGAGATGTGTATGGAAGAACGCCTTACTCTAACTAATATGTCGACTGAAGCGGGTGCAAAGAGTGGGATAATCGAACCTGATTCCGTTACCTACGACTATATAAACACGCGTACTACTTCAAACTATTCGCCAATACACGGAGATGATAACGCTCAATATTTAGATGTGTATGATTACGAGATTGATAAGTTAGAGCCGACTGTTGCCAAACCTTTTTCTCCAGCCAATATCAGTACTGCTAGAGAACTAGAAAGTATTGAAATAGATAAAGCCTACATAGGTTCATGTACCGGCGCAAAACTAGAAGACCTAAGGATGTCAGCTAGGCTTCTGGAGGGTAAAAAGGTGAAGGTAAGAACCGAGGTATTACCGGCTGCTCAATCAATATATTTTAAAGCTTTGAAAGAGGGTTTAATCGAAATATTTATGCAAGCAGGTGCGGTAGTTGGTCCACCTACTTGTGGTGCCTGCTGTGGGGCTCATATGGGTGTACTGGCAAAGGATGAAGTATGCATAAGTACTACCAATAGAAACTTTCCAGGGCGAATGGGTCATGTCGATTCAAAGACTTACCTTGCTTCACCCCTTGTCGTTGCCGCGTCGGCATTGAAGGGGAGAATTACTGATCCAAGGGATTTGGAGAATTGAACATTAAGAAAGGCCGAGTTCACAAATACAATCGAGATAATATTGATACAGATGTTATTATTCCTGGACCCTATCTAAAAATTCACGATCCAAAAGAATTGGCCTCTCATGCTATGGAAGGTATAGATCCAGGTTTCCACACTACGGTAACTCCAGGCGATTTTCTATTATGTGGTGGAAATTTCGGATGTGGCTCCAGCAGAGAACACGCACCAATAGCACTATCCACATTGGGCATTAGGGCAATCTTGGCACCTTCATTCGCGAGGATATTTTACAGGAACGCCGTTGACGGGGGTTATCTCTTGCCAATTGAAATCGAGAGGTCTACGCTGGAGCAAATAGATGACGGGAACATGATAGATATTGATTTTGAGAATTACAGAATAATTAACCTAGATAAAAATGGCGAGTCCTATACTATAAAGCCTTTATCGGATATGATAATCAAGATTGTCGAAGCAGGAGGCTTATTATACTATTCAGATGACGAGAAAGGGTTTGCTAGCTGAAATTCTTAGCAAAGCTAGACATTACGACGGCTGTGAGGATTATCAAATAGGATATAGAGATTATGAGCAAATATTAGAAGTGTCTCTATCAGAATTCCTTGATCTATCTGAGAATTTTCAAAGGATACCCGCAAGTCGGATTTATTTCGTGAAAAGGAATGGACTTTATTTATATCAAAGTTATAATTACACGAAATCGCTTTCATCGTTATCTGAACGCAAGTAAAGAAAATAATTACACGAATTTGATTTTAAAGTTTCTTAAATTGGCACTAGCCTATACTATTAGGACAGAAAAAGAGAAACAAAAATAAGGGAATTAAATGCCTGGGATTGTTCGGTTATCCTGGCATTCTTTATCTCTGCAACTGAAATACTACTAGCAGTCTATTTGCCAGAGCCAGTTGAGTTGGATCCCGTAGCGTTTGCCGCCGTTGCAGCTGCTGCTAGACTTTGGAGATTGTTGACCATTTTGCCTTGACTACCTACTACGTTCATGGAGTATGAGGCTGTGAAATCTTTATTCTTCCCTCCTCCTGAATTAACAAGCTCAATAGCATTTCCTGTGAAAGGAACAGAGCCAGATTTACCTGACGATCCTAGAGTTGTCAGAGAGACAATATTCTTTCCCATCTTTATCATGTCTTTTTGACTTCCAAATTCCTTTGGTATTGCAGTCTTGTTATCAGGTTTCACGACATTCCATACTACAACCTTTACAGGCTTACTTGCCTGATATGTAAGAATTCCTGAATATACCCCTTGATCATTTCTTGGACCTAAAATGAGAGCCGAATGATCTTTTTCTTGTCCAGGAACTTTACTCAAAGCTGAGGATAAAAATCCTTGCCAAACCACGTTTTTGTTTAATGGTGGTTCATTTTGACTTGATGTATTTGTAGTTGTCTGACCAGAGGCCGACCCACCAGACGTGCCCTGTGACGAAGGTAACTCACTTGGTGTCACTGCAGTTGAGGGTGAGCCTGTTGTCGAGTTGTTCGATCCTGCAGCACTGTTAAATTGTTCATTGTTTGTCGTACTTGTTCCATTTTGCGCAAATGCCTGATGTGAAGACTGTATGCCAGCTCCTGTTACTGACAAAAGCAGAAATCCAGAGATTGCAATCGTTGCTATTAGATACGATTTTTCCAGTTTATTCTTATGCATTATTAAAAAAGGGCATAGTCTGAAATTTAACTGTTTCATTATTCGCCTCTACAAATTTGTTCGATTTCTTCTTCTATAAGAAAGTAAACTTTCTTATTTCAAGTGTTCTGATCTAATTGCAAGTTTCATCATGCTTGAATCTAGATGGATTATATATCCTGAATGAGCCATCCTTCAGGGAGAAATTTTTCACTGTCTCTTTCCTCCCCAATATGAGTAGCATATCTCCAAACTGGAGTATTCCTGTCAATCCTTACGTGTCTCTTTATTGACTTCAAGGCAGTTAATTCCCTAGTCAGGCTACCTTTTTCGGGTATGTCTAGATTCGCGGTACAAAATTGACATCTGGTGTCTAATACTGGTTTCCGATTATTCGTACTTTCATTGACGGGATATGCACGACAAGCAAGTGGACGTTCTTCATAAATCGTGCATCGATAGCCCCCATTTGGGGCTTTCAGGTCTGAATCTGTATCAAGAAAAGGGCAGATGTCTCCTTGAGTTTCCCTTCCCATGATCTGGTACATTAGAATCTCTTCAGGACCACTACCCATCATATTCCTACCTATTCCGACTCGTGGGAGGATTTTGATCTCCAATTTATTCCTTTGAGCAATTTCCTCAATCTTTGATTTTTCATGTGGTAACAGTAAGACACCAGTTTTTCCGTACTTTACTGATGGAAAATATTGTCTGTATTTACAACAATCTGAACACCCATCGACACATCGAAATTGCTTATACATATAGTTCACTAGACTTGATGCTTTTATATTCAATACTATACTGTGATAAATCCTGATAGCGTTGAAAGAGAATATTATAAATCATCTTAGATTTTTTCAGTAATTCAAGGTCATAATCTGGATCTTCGCTTCGAGCCTTTGATTCTTTGGTCTTATAAATACCGAAACGCAAGATTGCAGTCTTTTCGACTCCGTGTTTAAATTTCTGGTAATTCTGAGACATGGGTATGCTCTTTACGAAGCCTAGATTCTGATCCGATTCAGACGACTTACAATATAAAATAAACCAATATTTAGTCTCTTCTTCAACGAAAGTTAGCATAATCCTATCATCGGGCCACCAATTAACAGCTTTCTTCCATAATTTGAAAGCGTCTCTCTTGTTTTCGAATAATGGGAAAATATTCATATAAACATCCTGATAGCGATACCCTACACCAATGAATGTACTATACCATGTTATTGGTTCTCCATGATCTATCAAGCTATGAGTATCTCCCTAACCCTGCTAGATATGACTGTTTGTCAATTTAGACCGGAATTTGTCAGTACCTGTTAATGGAAATAAGATCGGATTTGATACGGTCTTAGGCAGTAAGGTATAGACGGATTGGATAATATTGTATGGTTCATATCCTTTTTTTATTCTTTTTCGACTACATCAATGTGACATTGATGTCCCCTATGTTCACTGTCAATTACCATCGCTTCTTGTTCACTTATTGGAAATTTTCCCTGATCTAGATCGTTCCCTCCTTGTTTTTCCAACAATATTCTGTTACAAACATCGCATATTAATTGCTGCACGATCATGATGGTGATGAATTACGGACAGAAAAATATAGAGTTTATGATTTTTAGTTATCTGACCAACAAGATGAAATGGGCATCCAATACCCATACTTGACTTATCTGAGACTACAAAAGTATATGGATATTCTTATCATTGATAATTCTGTAATAAACGACTAGTCAAACCTCTATAAGTCGCATTGCTCCACAAAGATCAAATGGAAAAGACATGCGCATACTGCGGAAAAACCTTCCTGGGTGAAGGATGGCCTCATGTCGAAGGAGATTCTAATAGGGGAGTTACAAAGATAGAGCAATTTTGTTCTGAAGAACACAAGTACAATTTCCTGACCTCAAGATCATGAAAATTTATTTCGAATAGTTCCCAAGATTCCTTTTCTATTCTCCTTCTTTTCTACAGACTTGAAGCACTTTGGACATAGTGCTCGTAAATTAACCGGTCTATTATCCTTGTGGGAACCATTAATATGTTCAAAATGGGCTGAAATGCTTCCGCTAAATTTCACAGAACATTTTTGGCATCTCTTATGTGCCCTTTCCAAAACAGTTTGTCGAATAGCCATAGTCAGATGTTCATATTTGCTTTTGTCGACCTTATTATTCTGATCCCCTCCAAAGAATGACAATACAAAATCGTATCGCTAAACTCCAACTTATTTCTTACGGCCTTAATTAGATCGCAGATTGGATTTTAATTACGGCAGAAAAGTTTACAATGGTGCTTCGAATAAAGATCTGCAAGTCTTAGAGGTTCAGGAATGCTCTGCCCTTCCCTTGTGAGTTTGCTTACTAATTTAATAGAGTCCCTTAGGCTAATCCTATTCCCAACACTTATGTAAATACGTTTATTTGAAGCGCCCATATGCATATAACCACAAATTGTTCGATCTATTTCAACAAAATATTCGCTATTAACCTCACCACATAGGAGCTTCTTTGCGATTCCTATTGTAGGTTTATTAATTAACACTCCGACAAATGAAGCCAAACCACACTTCCGAGGATGCAGCATTCCATGACCGTCGAGTAGCAGTAAATCAAAATCGCATCTCAATAATCTCATTGTATACAGGATCGGTGTTGCCTCTCTCAGAATAAAAGCACCTGGAATATAGGGGAATTTAATTGGCGTTACAGATTCTGCAACTTCCATTGTATCAAAACTTATGCTGTCCATTACTACTGCAGTACCAAAAGCAAAATCATCTTTATACGAAACGTCTATTCCACAAATATTTTTTAATGGAGTACATTCACCACTTTGAACAACTCTATAAGCGATCATTTCCTGTAGTCGTGGCAACACATAATAGATTACCGAGCTTGGTAACATCAACTCGGCTGATCAACACAAAATACCAATATGAAGGAATTGATCCTATCAGCAAGAATCAATAACAATATACTTAATTGACATACACGAGCTTTTTTCAACCTCTTACATACCATTGGCGACGTCAGTACAACCTTCAATATCCGACACAGTATTACTGTGACGTAGGATTTGCCATCATAAAAGGAGTAGTTGGTCCTATAAAGCAGTATGTTACATGTGAGCAGACTATGTTAGTAATGTCATTTCTACAACTCATAAAACTTCCCATGCAGCTTATATTCTGATTTCCAGTCGTTGCAACATCTGCTCTATCTCCAGTATTATCCTGCGACTCAGTGTCCTGATTGTTGTGATCGTTTCGACTACCTGCTTTACTGTGATTATTATCCTGCGATTTTTTGTCCTGATTGTTGTGATCGTTTCGACTACCTGCTTTACTGTGATTATTATCCTGCGATTTTTTGTCCTGATTGTTGTGATCGTTTCGACTATATGCCATAATAGACTCGGAGGAACAAACTGATAATATTAAAGTAAGCGATAATGCGATAAATATCACTATACCTATCTGTATAGAGGGTTTATGTAGCATCCCATTTCCCAACGGCTTATTAATATATTAGAAATGCTCTGAACTCAGCCCGAATAATAGTCAAGTATTTGCTACTATAATCCAATGACAAGTTAATTGAATGTAACAAAATACTATAGAATGTGATCAGCATAATTTAATCTAGTGCTGACGACGGCAGGTACTCTAAAACACTGCTTAATAAATGCACATCTGTGTACCTCCTCGTTTCCACTTTGTGCTGACTTCCAATGATAGGTAAACTCGCATAGGGATTCTTTAATATTAGCGCCTCGAACATCATAAATTCCTGCGTTGCGAACACCATAAATTATAATTCTTGTAATCACGATAAGTTTTACGGGAGACTTCCACTTTCAGTATACAACTTTCATTATTTTCTTTAAATTGATTCCAATCGATGACTTGACCAATTCATGACATGTTTCAGTTTACTTTCGTTATTAATCTTCATATTTGGAGGTCGTCTTAAGCGAATTATTCTGTAATCTATAGTCCCTTCTATGATACTTTCCGCAGAGAAGAATGAAAATCAATCACCATGTTCAAGATTTTGACAGGACTTTGAAAATCAAGTACCAACAATTGTTGAAATATTGCAATTTCCCTTATTATTCAAAGACTGTGCATACTGTTCCGCTACAAGTGCGTTCCTTTCGATACATATGTGAACTTCAAGAACGTGCAGCATTAGAATCAGACACATTCACATTCCAGATTAATCACTGTTTTGTCTGTAATACCTTCAAATAATCAACATCTCGAATCGATTGCTTGTTTTCCAATGCTGGCTGCATTTCCATATGCAAAGGTCATTTATTTTGCTAAATGGAGACATTTTTTTGTGACCTTTTTCAGAATTGATAAATTGGATGATTATATTGCGCTTATTGCTAGTGCATCTGTTCGAAGAGTCTACGTTGTCCGCTCGATATTATCATTCGAATCAACGCCATGCCCACGGCTATAAATTTCACATTAATTCG
>JANWJI010000113.1 GCA_025449515.1 Nitrososphaeraceae archaeon
TACTAAGTTGGATTGATAGTGATGCGGTACAAACGATTTTGTAAGATATTGAGTAGACAGAGCGAATTGTTCGGGACATAATGAACCTGTGAATAACCTTATATTATGGCCCTGAAGACTAGGGCCGCCAAGCCTGAAAAATGCTAACAAAAGATACAGTTAGTTTTCCATTAAAAATAAATTTCTCGTAATCCTCATGATTTCTAATGAATGAGTATATGAGACCCTGCAAGATTATCTACGTTCTCCTAGATGGAGTAGGTGATCTGGCCCATCCAGGTTTTGGCAACATGACTCCTCTTGAAGCAGCAAAAACGCCAAACTTGGATTTTTTGACCAAGAAAGGATGTATGGGCAATGTCTTAAGTGTTGGGACTGGGATAGCCCCTCAATCAGATATTGCGGTCTTTAATATGCTAGGATACAGTTTCCACGACGGTAGCTATGTGGGTAGAGGGGTGATTGAGGCAATCGGATCGGGAATTGACTTCAAGAACGGTGATTTAGCGCTAAGGGGAAATTTTGCCACTGTAGATGAAGAATATGGAATCATAGATAGGAGAGCAGGGAGGAACGTCAACGAAAGAGAGTCTCACGAGCTATGTCTGAGCCTTAACCAATCTATCAAATTTAACGATCCTGATGCCACAGTTAGTATCGTCCCTACAATTTCTCATAGGGTTGTCATAAGATTTCGACATGCAAAGTATGCGCTATCTGAAAAAATTTCGAACACGGATCCTGCTTATTCTAAAGTCGATGGGATTGGAATTGCTAGGGCATCATCAAACAAGGAAACAATCATGCAAAGTCAGGCTGAAGAAAATTCTGAGGCCGCCAATACATCTGCGAAGCTTGTAAACGAGTTTACTAGCCAGGCCTTAGAATTACTAAAGGATCATCCAGTGAATTTATTACGGTCTTCGTCAGGCCTAAAACCCATAAACGGGATTTTGGCACGAGATTCTGGTAACAAGTTCCCAAACCTGGAACCTATGAACACCAAATATGGATTGAACGTTGGAGCTATCGTGGATATGCCGGTGGAAATAGGGATTTCTAAAGTTCTTGGAATGCAGATGTTTAAAGCCGGCGATGTTCAAGACTACGAGACTAAGGCCGCGGTCGCTGCCGAGAAATTAAATGATTTGGACGCTGTATATGTTCACATCAAAGGCCCGGATGAATTCGGACACGATGGAGACTGGCAGGGAAAGAAACACAGTATTGAAGTCATCGATAGTTCGTTTTTTGGTCCACTATTGCGCAAACTTGATATCCAAAAAACACTATTTGTAATTTCTGGAGATCATTCTACTCCTTGCATAAAGAATAGCCACAGTGATGATCCTGTCCCTTTATTGCTTTCAGGATGCAACGTGGAAAATGACGGTAGTGAAAGATTTACAGAGTATTGGGGACAAAAAGGGAGGTTGGGTTTAATGATGGGTGAACAAATACTAGGTCAATTACTGAAAGTCCGAATGAAGAGCAAAGCAAACTGAATTGCCTTCGTTTATAGGAGCTGTATCTATTGAGGGCAAACCGTCGACTTTATCGATCTATAAGGTGACTGTATAAGCTAATTCGGCTGTTACCAATCATGCTAACTTTACATTGCTCACACATTTGTTCATCAATGTTTGATTCCATATCATGATGAACATCACAGATAATCATAGTAAATCGCATATAATTGCAGAGTTGTAAGAACTTCGACATCGTAAACGGCGTATATGCGTTATTTCCAGCAAGATCCCGGGCTATCTCGTCTATCATTCGCATAACTTCTTGAAAGGAAGTAAGCTTCGTAATCAAGTCTGTGTCTCCCCTAGTACCCCTTATGTAATTGCTCACAGCAGCCTGAGTTATGCCTAGTGCCCTTGCAGCAAGCTCTTCCTTCATCTTGTATTCTCTAATCAATTTTACTGCAAGAATTGCCCTTATAGCTGGAATAAGAGATTTAGCTTCTATTTCTGCCGGCAAGAGCATAGTAAAAAAAACCTCAACTTATTATATAAATCTTCTCCGTAACTTGGATTAACTATTATTCGCCTAAACTCAGTAGTCACGTGCGATCAAAAATGTTAGCTCATATTTAAATAACTGCTTTCTTAGAATCTACTAACTAATGGAATATGGATTAGAGGGTGGGCTCGAATCTGTCGTGTAACATGAAGGGAGTTTTTTGAATTAATATGAAAATTAAATTTGGATTTACACAAGGACTTAACGTTGCTCGGTTAGGATTAGATGAGACTCAAATTCTAACAGCCTGCCAGATAGCCGACAGGTTGGACTATGATTCAGTATGGGTGATGGATCATTCTAACGTTCCGCAGTGGAAAAATGCTGTCGTCAATGATGCCTGGTTGATGCTAGCGGCCATTGGAGCCTCTACAACGAATGTGGAGTTGGGAACCTGTGTTACCGATGCTATACGGAGACACCCTTCAAGCATTGCTCTGTCTGCAATCACACTTGATAGGATAACTAAAGGTCGCGCTGTATTAGGTATTGGTGCAGGAGAAGCGCAGAATGTTGTCGATTTTGGCATAGAATTCAATAAGCCAGTTTCTAAGTTTAAGGAGCAGCTAGAGGTGATTGAACTGCTATTTGACTCAGATCCAGACAACCACGTCAATTATTCCGGTGAATACTATAAGCTGATAAATGCCTGCCTCCAAGCAAAATCTATCCGAAAACCTCGACCTCCGGTTTACATAGCAGCCGGAGCACCGAGGACTCTTGAGTTATGTTCTAGATATGGGGACGGTTGGATCCCCATAGGCTATACTCCGGAATTGTTTAGGCATCATGCCAAGTTTATTAGCGAAAAGGCTCAGAACTTGGGTAGAGATCTTTCCAACTTTCAATTTGCCAATGATGTTGATATTTACTTTACTGATGATGGAGAAGAAGCGTGGAACAAGATGAAAAATGCGGTCAAAGTCAGTCTATATAAACCAGAGCTTCTCAAGGTTCATAACATCCAACAAGATTCAGAATTTGACTTTCGAAGATATTTTACAGAATATGCCATGAATAAACCGGAATTGATGGAACAAATGAAGAAAGCTGCTCTGCATATACCGGACTCGGTGGCAAGAACAGCAATTGGAGTGGGAAAACCAGATGATGTGATCCAAATGTTGGATAGATTTATAAAAGCTGGAACGAATCACTTTATCATTAGATTCTGGGGCGTTGGATATTTCAAAAACATTGAACTCTTCGGTAATAAGGTAATACCCTATTTCAGGGACCAGTACAAATAGGCTGATTCCTATAGAAAACAATCAAGCTTTGAATCCCTGAATTGACTAGAGCAAGTACCTTTTCGATCAGTAACCTTTTCGAGAGCATAGGCTTCGAAGCCCATAGTGTTTAGCGTCGTCGCAAATTCCGTAGCGAATCCATGAAATGTGTAGATCTTTTTCGGTTGGCACTTCTTAACTACAGTCAATAACTCAGAGAAATCGCAATGGTCACTCATTGGCAACGCGTAATCTAGCCCCATCATGTACTTGTATCTTTTGTTTGCAGCCCAGCCACTGAATCCTATTGTTATTGCATTATATTTTGTCTTTAGGTTCCGAACAAATTTGCTCTTTCCATGCGTTAATGGTGAAATAAGAATCCATGGTAACCCTTTTCTGATTTTGCCAGTCTTTTCGGCATCCTGGAAAGTTGAGACATCCTTCAGGTCAACTCCAAGATCCCTGTACAGACAATTGATCCTGTGTATGGAATCATATACATACATAGGTTCCCAATGCCGAAAAAGCTGAGTCAATACCTGTGCCTTGCCCAATTGGTATCCCATGAGCACAACTGGAATTCCTCTATTATAACAATCTGAAATAATCATATTGGCCATATGCACCGAATCGGCTAAATCCGGAAATATATATTCAGGTCGTCCAAAAGTCGATTCTATAATTAATGTTTCGATTTGTGGTAATACCGCCGGCCGCATGAAGCTTCTACTCCTAGTTGATAGATCACCTGTGTAATAAATCTCATCATCAATTACCAATCCTTTAGATCCCAAGATGTGGCCGCTATTTAATAGCAAGAAGCCAGGGTGTTCTTCTACAATATCGCCCAAAGAATATCCTCTCTCTCTCGCAATGAGGGAGGTTTCTCTAGAAGTTAATGTGAGTGACGTGAAGCAGCCACCTTTCGTCTTATGTAGATGGTCGGTATGGGCATGAGAGACAAATACAAAATCAGAGTTGGTTTTTCTGTGTGGATCTAGTAAAATTTTCTTGTGACTATTTTGTGCCACAATATTTGTATTTATCAAATCAATAGTCCACCGCAATAACGAATCACCAACTTAAGGCTGTCTCATTATTTTAATATTGGCTATCTGGTCATAAGGCTGGAACAAGATTGGGCACTACGTTTCGGTCATATTAGTCCAGCGTAGCTTACGTTCATTTATTTATTTATTAATCATTCAATAGAATCACATGTCGGAAGACCTAAACTTAACACACCTGGCTATAATGATATCAGGAAGGGGTTCCAATATGAGAGCAATTCTTGAAGCTATTCAATCGGGTATTGTTGAGAATGTACTGCCAGAGATCGTTATCTCGAATCGAGCTGATGCGGCTGGCCTTGAAATTGCAAAGAAATTTGGTGTTCCAACCGTTGTTTTCCAAAACAATGAATTAAGGGGATGGGCCTACGATGTACAGATCGCTAACTTGCTTGACGATCTCGGCCTGAAAAGATCGTCTCTGCTTATTTGTCTTGCAGGATATATGAGAATTTTGAGCAAACAGTTCATACAAAAATACAGGATGCAAATTCTGAATATTCATCCATCCCTTTTGCCTTCCTTTCCCGGCTTAGATGCACAGAACCAGGCCATTAAATATGGAGTCAAGGTGTCAGGATGCACCGTCCACATCGTAGATGAGGGAGTCGATACAGGGTGGATTCTCATGCAGAAGGCTGTCCAGGTCTACGACAATGATACTGCGGAGACACTTTCTGCTAGGATCTTAAAATGGGAACACATGATCTACCCGAAAGCCATAAACTCCTACTTAAAAGGAAAGATCAAGATTAATAGGGAAAAAACGGCTTAACCTTTATCAACAACTTTAACCGAACACCTTAACCAATCGTGTTTGGAACTAGGCCTTCTTTCTATGATGGAAAACAAAATAAAATGGATCCATTGTACCCTCATTGCGTTGACCGCGCAGATAATCGATGGTATACATGTTGCAAAATATGTTAAATCAAGGATCATGAAAAAAATCTACTGCTTAAAGGCTGAAAATATGGAACCTTGCCTCGCTACAGTTTTGGTAGGAGACAATCTTGCTTCCGCCACTTATGTTAAGAACAAGCAGAGAGCCGCAGTAGAGTTGGGAATGAAAACAATGGACCTTAGACTACCTTCAAATTGCACACAATCCGAGCTGATAGAATTAATAAAATCACTAAATGAGGACGTAACTGTCCATGGAATACTTGTGCAGCTTCCGCTTCCTGTTCATCTTGACACATATATCATCACGAACACTATCAAACCCTTGAAGGATGTAGATGGCCTAACTACTACGAATATGGGTCTACTTGTTAGCGGCCGCGGTTGTTTGAAGCCATGCACGCCTGTGGGCATATTAGAGCTGTTGGATCACTATGGGATCAATGTCTCCGGATTACATGTCGTGATAGTAAATAGAAGTCAGCTAGTAGGCAAACCACTTGCCTTCCTCTTCTTGGAGAGGAATGCTACTGTCACGATCTGTCATTCTAAATCAAACGATATTCTTAAGGAGATCAAAGACGCAGACTTAGTTATAACTGGCGTTGGAAACAGAGAAAAATTTACGCTAACTGGGGAGATGATTACAAACGGTTCTATAGTCGTCGACGTAGGTATCACGAGATACAAAGGAAAATTAGGTGGGGATGTAGATTATCCCTCTGTAGCGCAGAAGGCGTCATGGATTACTCCTGTGCCTGGAGGCGTAGGTCCGATGACCGTTTGTATGTTACTAAATAACACTTTGATTGCGGCATCGCTATCCAAGGCTTGATTGACTAGTTTTAGGGATGGTTCTGGATATTAAATCACGTTTGCGTAGGAAATTCCTTGCCAGACGTAATTCTCTGGCTGGACGTCAAATTTATGAATTGAGCAAAGTAATTCAGGATCAAGTCGTTAATTGTTCAGAATTTTCGTCTGCGCCTGTTATTGGAAGTTACTTTCCCATCAATTCAGAGGTGATGACTCAAAATATCATAAGCTCATCTCTAGACAGAAAACAAGTTGGCCTGCCGAGGATAGAGGGGGATGAGATAAGATTTTACGAGATTGCTCAAGTCGATTGGATAGAGCAATTACGTACTGGTAGATATGGCCTCAGGGAGCCAACAAAATCTAAGGAAATATCTGATTCCATCAGGTTATTAATAGTTCCTGGAACCGTATTTGACACGAGCGGACACAGGCTGGGATACGGTAAGGGCTACTATGATAGATTCATTTCACATGTAAGACGATCCGGGATTCCACTATTTACCATTGGGTTGGCTTTTGACTTCCAACTAATGGAGGGAGCATCACTGCCCTATACAAGACTCGACGAACGAATGGACATGATTATAACGGAACGAAAAATCATAAAAGTAATGAAATCTAACCCATAACTTTGGCGATATCCTTTCGATAGTACTGTTCGTTATTGCCCCAAGAGACCTTTTCGACAGCTTTGTATGCGTGGGCGGCCGCTGTTTCAAGATTTAACCCGCTTGCCGTGATCCCTAAGACTCTCCCACCCCTTGTCAATAACTGGTTACCGAGGCCTCGAGTAGTTCCGGAGTGAAATACAGTCACGTTTTCCCCAAGATCTGAATCAACTCCTCGAATTATTAACCCGCTCTTAAAGGCTCCAGGGTACCCTTGTGATGCCATCACTACACAGACTGCATGTTCCAAACTCCATTCAAATGGCTCCATGGTTTCAAGCGATCCATCCAAGGTACCTTGGATATATTGATAGAGATCTGATTTCATTCTCAACATAATCGGTTGACATTCAGGGTCTCCCATCCTAACATTGAATTCCAACAAGTATGGATCATTTGTGAACTCCTCTAGCATTAGGCCGAAATATAAGAACCCCTTGAACGGCTCCGAGAAAATCCTAATACCTCTCATCGTTGGCTCGACAATTTTTTTTAATGTCGTATTATAGATTTCTTCAGAAAAGAATGGCACTGGCGAGAAACTTCCCATACCTCCTGTATTAGGACCCATATCATTTTCTAGGATTCTTTTATAGTCCTTTGCCGAAGCAAGCAATTTGAACCTGCTACCGTCAGTTAAAATTATCAATGATAATTCTCTTCCAGCTAATTTCCTTTCAACCAAGATTTTGCTCCCTGCCTCTCCGAATTCCTTTTTATCCATTATATTTTGAATCGTCTCAAGAGCATCATCCCTATGACTGGGTATGAATACACCCTTTCCAGCAGCAAGTCCGTCAACTTTTATAACTACCTCAGAGTCTCTATTTTTGACGTAATCAGTGGCATCTTCGCTATTGGAGAAAACACGAAAATCCGCGGTCGGTATGTTATTCTGCTTCATAAATTGTTTAGAAAAGACTTTGCTTGACTCAAGCATAGCGCCTTCCTTAAAAGGCCCAAGGATTGGAAGATTGGCAACATGAAAGGAATCTACTATGCCATTAGCTAGAGGAGCCTCTGGCCCGACTATGGTGAGGCAATTATATTTCTTTGCAAATACGATGAGATCTGATATTTGATTGGCTTCGATTCCAACATTTTTGGATGTCCCGCCATTGCCAGGTGCGTAGTATATATTGTATACAAGTTTGCTTTGACGAAGTTTCCAACCCAA
>JANWJI010000114.1 GCA_025449515.1 Nitrososphaeraceae archaeon
GCTGCGTGTCCTAGGTCACTCCATCTGTGAAAATGGAACGAGTATTGAAACTCAATTCGCCAGGAAGGAGATGATAGAACGCCAACCTTGTAATGAATGCCTTTGTTGGATCCAAGCATAGATACTCTCTACCGTTAGACTTTTGACTATCCGAAACCCGAATCGATACCAGAAGGTATAGGAATGGATCGAGAGAAATTAATTGATATAGTAGATAGCATTAAGTCGTCTACCGGTAAGGATTCAAAAAACATGAGCAAACATTCAGAGATCAAAATGAAATCTCACATGTGGCGTTTCCCAGAAAAACTGTTACTTCTAAATGGGGTTATTATATCTCTTAACGGTCGGCCTGAAATTTACAGAAATATTTGGCATGACCATTGTGATTCGCTAAATATTTAAATACTATTAATTAGCATACTATTAATTAGGTATAAGATACAAAAGTATGATTATGAAAATAATATAGGATTTGTAGTTAACAGGACAGCGAGGGCCTTTGTCAAGGCTTTTGATACAGAATTACGTGACAAAGTAGGTATTACTTTTGGTCAATGGAAGGTTATTGTAATGCTTGTGAATCAAAACGATTTAACTCAAAAAGAGATTGCTGATAGACTAGGATTAGAGGGTCCAACTCTTATTCCAATTATAGATAAAATGGAAAAGGATGGAGTAGTAAAAAGAAAGGTAGATGCAGGTGACAGAAGGAATAATAGAATTTACCGTACAGAAAAAGCAGATGCATTATGGGATAGAATGCTAGAATGTTCGTTTAGAATAAGGCAAATTTCTGTTAAAGATATACCAGAACAGAATATCGTTATCATGAGGGATGTCTTAGACAAGATATGGCAAAACTTAAGGATTGAATTTGATGTTGGTTGTACTATTGTCGATCCTAATAGTAATACAATAATAGCTCAAAGTCAAAATATTAATACCAATACTTCTGATAACACTAGTGCCGCTACAGCGACTAGTGCGTTAATGCCCACAAGAACAAAGACGAAAAAGTAGTAAAAGAAAGGTTCTTAAAATGAAGCCATCATCTCACAAAAATAGGAATGACTCTAATACTAATTATGGTAATAATCGTAATTCCTATTCTAATTCATATGCCTCATCCCAAACTAATTTTGTAATGATTCCTACTTCCGCATGGAAAGTACTAGCTATACTAAGCTGCATTGCAACTTTGGTAATGTATGCAGAAACTATGTTGATTCCTGCTATTCCAGACCTTATCAAAGACTTTCATGTATCTTACAGTATGTCTTCTTGGATCCTTACAGCATATCTCGTGTCAGGTGCCGTTATGACACCGATAGCTGGTAAGTTATCAGATATCTACGGAAGAAAGAAAATTCTATTGATCATAATGGTAATTTATGCTGTTGGAGTTTCTTTGTCAGCATTTGCCATAAACATATACCTTATGATAATGGCTAGGGCAATCCAAGGAATAGGAATGTCAATGTTTCCTATTGCTTTTGGTATAGTAAGAGATGTATTTCCAAGAGAAAAAATTTCTATTGGCCAGGGAGTCATAACTTCCATGTTTGCATCTGGTGCGGTTATTGGATTAGCTGTAGGAGGAATCATAATTCAAAACTACGGGTGGAGAAGTACGTTCTTTACAATCATACCCATTGCAATTGCTCTTCTTTTAATAATAAGGCGATTTATTAATGTGGATGACGGAGAACAGCAGCTACAAGAACAAGAACAAGAACCTCTACAGAAACACTCCAAAATCGTAGAAAATAACAACAATAATAATAACAAAAACAATAACAATAATCTTGATGAAGGAATAAAGAACAAAAATAAAGAGATCAGTGGTAAAAAACATGCAAATCAAATTGATGTAAAATGTGCTAGTACTTTAGCTGCTACAATAACCTTATTCCTGCTAGTATTAACGTTTATCGAAACAACTGGCGGGAGTACAATTGTTACTAACATGGCTAATAATAATAATAGTTCTAATTCTTCAACCATATTGATACCTTTTCTTATCATTTGTGGAATTATTTCATTCGCACTGTTTGTAATAGTCGAAAGACGTTCTAAATATCCACTGGTAGACTTTAGATTAATGCTCAACAAGGCAATCCTTCCTGCTAATTTGATCATTATGCTAGTTGGACTATCTATGTTTATGGTCTTTCAGACAATACCAATCCTAGTAAGGATTTGGCGAAGATGCAATCAGTACAGGAAAAGTACAGTTGCCTTTTGCCGTAGTGCTATTGATATTCGGTCCAACTTCTGGATTTATAGTATCGAAATTAGGCTCATTAAAACCAATAATACTTGGTAATTGCATAACTGCAGCAGCTTTTATTGGTTTACTTGTGTTCCATTCCACAGAGTTATTAGTTTCAACTAACCTTGCGATACTATCAACAGGATTATCTTTGACTAGTGTTGGAGCTATGAATGTAATTATCTTGTCTACACCAAGACAATTTAGTGGTATATCTTTGGGTATGAGTACTCTTATGAGAATTATTGGTGCTGCAATAGGCCCAGCATTGGCAGGAATGTATATGCAAACACATCAATCATTACTAAATATCCATGGAATTGCGCAATATTTCCCATCGGCAGATTCATTTAACCTAATATTTCTCTCTGCAGTTGTACTCTCAGTCGTCTCAATAGTGTTAGCAGTAATACTAAGGCAAAGAGTCGTAAAAATGGCCATACCGAATTTGGCATAGGAGAGTCAAGCATCAGCAACAATATGATCTGGTACGTTGGTTGGTGATAAGGTTGGGCATTAAAGAAGATACACTCAAAAATGAGGATGATAAATCGACAGCAAAACTAGAAAAAGGATCTTCAGGTGCTGTTTCTACTCAGAAAAAGAAACAGGAACAACAAAAGAAGACGCATTATCATAGCAACTTCAAACAAATATTCATACTATCATTTGATGCCCTTAGGGAAAGAAAAGCCAGATCAATTCTGACAATATTAATGGTCGTTGTGGGTGGTGGATTAATGATTGCACTTAATGGAATGAGTGCAGGTGTAGCGAGTCTTATTAACAAACAATTAAGTATTTTGGCACCCAACGTATTGTTTGTCAGTCCCGGCCAAATTAATTTTCGTGGATGACCTTCACCACCATCTACTTTAATTTTTAATTCTGAGGTAGTAAATAGAATAAAATCCCTTCCGTATGTTCAGGAGATCATCCCTTCATATCAAGGTCAGTTTGAGCTCAATGCCCAAGGAAATATATTAACTACTCCTGTCCTTGCAATGGACCCGTCGAAACTTCATTTGATTAGTCCATCATTGGAGCTAGTACCTGGTTCGTTAATACAAGAAAACAATCCATCAGGCATGATTGTGGGTGATACTATAGCAAATCCCCCGGGAAAGACAGGCTTTGTTATGGTTGGCCAGAATATCAAGGCAACATATTCCTTTGCAGACCCTACAACAGGAAAGCTGCAACACCAGTCTCGAAGTTTTGTGATAAGCGCAATAATGGAACCTACAGGCAATACTTACATTGATAGGTCAATTATAATCAATTTACCAACTGGCAATTCATTATTTAAAAAAGGAGGAAAATATGATCAAATGGCAGTAATTGCACTTTCTGGCGATTATGTTAATGCCGTTCAACAGGAAATCACTAGTCTATATGGAAGTAACAATATTGGAGTCACTACTCCCAAAGCTATAATTAAAACAATACAGGGAGCTCAGGGAGGAAGTAGTTCATTTCAAACAGGTATAGCATTTATCGCATTACTTGTAGGAGCTGTAGGCATTATTACTACTTTATACACATCGATTAATGAGCGCATAAAAGAAATTGGAACTATGAAGGCTATTGGTGCAAAAAGTAGGTTCATTCTTGCTCTGTTTCTAAGCGAGGCTTTAATCATTGGCCTATTAGGCTCAACACTAGGATTATTTACAGGTATTGCAGGTGCTTACATACTAACATCTGGTGTGTTTGGGGCAGAAGGCGGCGGAGGAGGATCACCAGGATCAGGATCAGCAGCCACTCATTTTGCTCCTATCTTTCTACCGAATGATCTCTTGAGTGTATGGTTTCTTTCCCTTTCTTTAAGCTTGGTAGCAGGAGTCTATCCTGCCTGGAAGGCATCTCGTCTTTCGCCCCTAGAAGCACTTAGAAGATAACCTTTTGTAATAAGTGTTGTTAGCAGAAATGAAATGAAATGAATAATGAACGAAATTACTATTACTCTTCTAGTCCTATTGAAGGAATATGACAGGAATTCTTATGACTCATTATATGGATTTATCATGATGGAATGAAGGAAGTCAAATTAGTTATAAATTAGTTAGTTGGCTGGTTAGCTATAAGCAAACTAAACCCAAAGGTAGCATCTTTACCATCAGCATTATTTTCTGCCCACATTCTACCTTCGTGAGCTTCAATCATACTCAAATATACAAACCTAAACACATCCCATGTTCTGATTTAGTCACAATATTGGTTGATTGAATTTTATTATGGTATTAGGATTAGTATGTGAAAATCAATGACTATAAACCCATGGCCTGAGCTGCCGTTAGCAGAGTGGAAAGACACCCTTGCTACTCTGCATATGTGGACCCAAATCGTAGGCAAGATTCGGCTCGCACTCACACCGCTCGAGAACCATTGGTGGAATGTTCCTCTTTACGTCACGCCTCGTGGGCTCACGACATCTGCAATACCCTACGGGGATCGACTCTTTCAAATAAACTTTGATTTCATCTCTCACTTACTGCTCATGGAAACAACTGACGGTTCTGTCAAGACATTCGCTCTACGACCGTGCTCAGTAGCTGAGTTTTATAAAGAAATGATGACGGCCTTAGGATCCCTTGGGATGCCTGTAACTATCTGGACTACGCCAGTAGAAGTGCAGGATCGGACCCCATTCGAGGAGGATCAAAAACATGCGGCCTATGATCCAGAATATGCGCAACGAGTCTGGCGCATTTTGGTGCAATCCGACAGAGTACTGACAAAGTTTCGTTCCAGGTTCATCGGTAAGGTGAGCCCAATACATTTTTTCTGGGGAGCCTTTGATATGGCAGTCACTCGATTTTCTGGACGTCCAGCGCCTAAGCATCCGGGCGTACCAAACTGCGGCCTTTTTGTGATGCAGGAAGCCTATTCGCATGAATTGAGTAGTTGCGGTTTCTGGCCTGGCGGTGGTCTGGTCGATGAACCAGCGTTCTATGCATATGCCTATCCAGAGCCTCAGGGCTTTAAAGACTATCCAATCCAACCGCCTAAGGCGTTTTACCATTCAGGGATAAGCGAGTTCCTGTTGCCCTACAATGTGGTCCGAACCTCGGATTCACCTGATGAGGTCTTGCTGTCGTTCCTACAAAGTACTTACGAGGCGGCCGCGACGTGTGCTAAGTGGGATCGGCGTGCATTAGAGCGTCAATAAGTATTACACTGGAAGCAATGATCATCCTCATTTCTGCTGAATCCAGGATAATTATAGCCTAAGATGGTGGGGAAGTTAATTTACTTAAGACTGTAAGTTTTAGAGATTGATTTATGGTTAAATGATTCATGGCTGAGCTAGTTGTTTTGTTTGGAAGAAATATTAGTAATTGACTCGAATATCACAATAGGAGAGTTACTGCATTTCGAATATCTAAGAAAAGATTTTGAAACATATTAAAAAATTAAAGCTATTTTTAAAACAACTATAATTTGGTATGCTTGATATCTTGACGGATACTTAGTCCCTCTCAAATTTGATAGATATCGTATTTTCGTTACAATTAACATGAACTCTTACTGATTGCAGTAAACCCATAAGATTCATGATATTACGACTAAAGAAAAAAGAGAAATTTTCTCCCAAGCTACGTCTAATTATGATAGAAATGTTATTGTTATTATTATCATCTGGTATTATTCTTGCATCGGAACCAATTAGCACTTCGTACATTTTCTTCTATTCTATACAATGCTGTATCTATATAGTCATTAGTAATCAATGAGGGTACGTTAATACAACATGATTTAGGAATTATCGAATTTATTTTATTCAGAATACGAAGCTTCTTATCCACATTCTCTTCAACATAGCAATCTTCAACCAGTTTTGCAATTATGCCATAATCTTGTATTGTTGAGTTCCCTGTAGTCATTTTTTATTATCTTCTCCTATTCACCTAGTTGTAGACATTATACATTCTGAAATTTTTACACATGTCGCATTTATCTACCATGAATTTACTATCCAATGAAAATTCCCCAAGCTCAGAATCAGCAGCTTCTCCATTCCGTTCAAAGAGTACGCCACACTGTTTGCATTGATGAAGATATGAAACGACTCTGTCTTTCCTACCTTGGCTACTCTCAAGATTAGATAATCTTAGGTTCATACCTATGTATACTCTATATGATATAAAAGAATTGTATACTTATGTATAACTATAGAGACGCCTTATGTATATACTTATATGTATCCAATTTCAAATATGTCTGTCGAAATCTAATATGGCATCGCAAACTAAAACAAAATTATACAAAGTTGGGTCTAAATCTCCAAAAACTGGAGTAAAAACTTATAGGCATTCAATATTTCTGGAAAAGGCCTTTGTAGAGGATAGCTTATTCCCCTTTAAAGCTGGTGAAAATTTACTTGTCAGAATAGATAAAGATAGACTTGTTATCACAAGACCGAAAGACTAAGAGATTATAATTTTAATCTGATGTATGAATTCAGGAAATTTGATCTATTCGTTTTTTAATCTTCATATTATTGTAGCCTGAAGCTCGGTATTCGCGTGCTTATTCCCAATCTAGATAAAGCCGCTAGATGTTTGGGTAATTTTTGTTCTATTTTCTTGTAATATAGCGTCATATACATTAAGGTATCAAAACTATCTATAGCAAATATTTAATTCTGTATAATACAACTTGAACGTATGATATGATATGATATGTTCATAATATGAATCCAATATAATTCTGAAGATACTACGGGCACTATGACAGGTGAAATTGCATTTGTCATCTGAATGATAGTCTATGAAAATATGACGTAAATAATCAGTCCGGGGTGATTTTCTATACATTAGATACAATTACGAGTTCTTTTCAATAGTACTGAATCTAGATCAACTAACATTCAGGAATTGTAAAATACATATAGATGTTTAACTATCAGCAGAACTATTGTACGATCTTTTGTATCATATGTTGGAAGTCTGAATATGGCATATTTTTTCTTGCTTGCATTAGAGTAACAGCATCACTACCAACAACATATCTAAATTCGGGTTTATCACTTAAAATAGCTTGGACTATGGTCTTTGCAACCTCTTCCGGCTGTGTTGCATTCTCATGATCGGAGCTTATTTTGGACCTGACTTTTCGCACGAATTCGAAGTATGCCGATTTTGGATCTAGCGCTCTATTGGACATAACACTTCCTTTCATAAAACCACTGCCAATTGCACCCGGCTCTATCAATATTACTTTGATTCCAAAAGGCTCAAGTTCATATGCAATAGATTCACTCAAACCTTCTAGAGCGAATTTACTTGCTACATATGCTGAGATTACTGGAAATGGCACATGTCCATTTACAGAGCTAACATTTACAATAATACCACCACCCATGCCATTCCTCATAATTGGAAGCACGTGTTGGGTTACCCTTACGACACCGAAGAAATTGGTTTCAAATTGTGCTTTTATCTCATCGACTGAAAGATCTTCAAATGCTCCGAACAGACCATATCCAGCATTATTGACTAGTACATCGATTCTTCCTTTTTCTGACACAATCTTTTCAACCGCACCTTTTACCGACCTATCGTCAGTGACGTCTAACTGAATTAATTTCAAGGGTAGCCTTTCTGCATCGGCTGTCGATTGCAGACTTGCAGATTTTTTGATATCACGCGCTGTAGCATATGTATAAAATCCATTTCTTGCTAACATTAACGAAGTTGCATATCCTATCCCACTTGAGCTACCTGTAATAATGGCAACTTTTTGTCTGTTGGGTTCTCTCGTACTCAATTAATAGCAGAGAGGAAGTTCTTATGTGTTATCTGGGTCCTATAACACAGTGTTGACCAAGAAGCTGAAGATTAATAATTATATATCACACTAAAATGGATAGAGTGCTTGACTGGATATTCTAGCTACTTCTTGATTGTTTGATAAAGTTTTTTGAATTCTTGATATGAATTAGAACCTTCTTTTTCTTCTGCCGATGCATTTTTCAGAAACATATCCTCATAGTGTCTAGCTATGATGGGTTTCATATGTTCTATCATCTTCTTATCAGTAATCATCTTTTCATTGATCATAAATGACAGCCAGTTAAGACTGTTAAATATCCTGTAGTACCATCGTCTTCTGGCATCATCGTATTGGGACCCTAGTGAGGAATTATTCGTTATAGATAGCCTTGTATTCCTTAAGATATTCCTGCTTAATATTTTCAATTAAATTGTTAATTTCTTGTCTATCGTTAAGAAAATTTAATCGTGGTTTAACCAAACCTAAACTCTCTAACTCAATTAGCATTTCACCTTGAGATGCCATAATAGATCATTAA
>JANWJI010000115.1 GCA_025449515.1 Nitrososphaeraceae archaeon
CCAGTGAATGACCTGAATAACAAAGGCTTTTTGTATAATCTTCTGTAGGACATCAAAGAGATATCAAAAAATATCATATATGACGTCGAATATAGCTCTAAGCTTCTAATTACGCAATAGATCTAGTGAGTATGCCTCCAGTATTTGTGCCACTTCTATATATACATAAACAGTCGATACGGCCAAAAGTGATGTCAAATGGACGATGGTAATTATTTAGCATTTTCTCATTTATTCAAGGCGTCAAAATCCACACAGCGAATGCCAGTACCATCGTGGTAGTAGTAACTAAGCCATTGTGGAGTACGTCAATCTG
Source organism: Nitrososphaeraceae archaeon (assembly GCA_025449515.1). Classification (GTDB taxonomy): domain Archaea; phylum Thermoproteota; class Nitrososphaeria; order Nitrososphaerales; family Nitrososphaeraceae; genus JARBAU01. The sequence goes on from JANWJI010000115.1 coordinate 317, forward strand.
CCGAGGGGCGTCAGAGTACTTGCAAGCCACTTGTCTGTCCGATAATTTCATGATATATTGGGAGTGAGCGGTAGCCATATAGAATTAGATGAAAGAAAAATGATGCGTTATTATAAAGTAGTTTTTCCAATTCTGTCTTTCACAATGTTAGTGATTTAGGTTGTTCTAGTGATGCCTTATAATCGTAGATATAAAGTATGTTTTCCTTGATTTTTAAGCTGCTCCATGCCAAGTCCTAATACAGAACAGAAATGATATAGGTGCAGGACATTTTTAACGATATAAATATTGCAGAAGAAAGAAGCTGTCTCGGTATCATATCTAAATTACCCTGGGTCACTAAGTAAATACCCATGTCTATACCACATAACTGTTTAAGTATTTCATAAGATATAAAGTCGGGTATTGAAGATCTATCATGGAATAGAATTTTTGGCTGTTGCGGTAGCTGTTTTTGTTGGATTGGCAATGGAACATCCATCAGTTTTGAATTCTCAATTAGCACATGCTGTCAAGGTTACCGCAACTTCATATAATGATGGTTTTGTCGTCGGAAAAAAATGATTGTAGGAGTAGACACGCATATTTCACTACTGGTCATACAACTGTTTGGATAAATGGCTATAATGATGGTTGGAGATCAACTGGCTGCGTGACACATACAGTAACCGCTACTTCATACAATGATGGTTTTGTCGTCGGAAAAAATGATTGTAGGAGTAGACACGCATATTTCACTACTGGTCATACAACTGTTTGGATAAATGGCTATAATGATGGTTGGAGATCAACTGGCTGTCGTCTATAATCTAGTTAACAGTCTATGATTTTATTATTATATCTTCAAAAGACTGAATCAAATATTATTATTTTGTCGGGAATAATAATGTAAAGCCATATTATTTCAAATTAGTCAATGAGATGGTAATTCATCTCATCTAATTTTTGCTTTTGTTAAGATATCCCAATGATTTGCAGTAGAATCCTTCTCAGGGGAATATTGATTATACATATACGTAGTAAGATATAATGACTGACTATTGGTAGATGTCCTTTCTAACCAATTATAACCAAGAAGAGGAGGAGTTATTATTTCTTCAATTATGCCAGACTAACAAAGGAGTTAATGAATCAAATATCACAAGTCAACCGCAATAATCTTAAATCTGACCTCTATCTCCTTAAAATCATATGAATATCTTTCCTCCTCTTGGACAAAGACTAGATCCATTCAAGTTTTATGCAACGATGAGAGAATCCAATCCTATCGCTTATGACGACAAGAACAAACTGTGGGGAGTATTCAGATATTATGATGTCCAATCGATATTGGGTGATTATACTCATTTTTCTTCAGAACCCCCTATTCCTAGTCCTCAGAAAGGTAAACAACCACAGAAAGAAAGTAGACAAATAGCATTCTCTCGTCCTAGCTTGCTCAAATCTGATCCTCCATATCATAGAATTTTACGGGGTGTAATTGCGTCAGCGTTTACGCCAATGGCAATAGCTAGACTAGAAAGCCGTATCGAGGATGTAGCAAATCACTTGGTAGATAGAGTGATCAAAAACGGACGTATGGATCTCATATCTGATCTAGCATATCCATTACCAGTAACAGTTATCGCAGAACTACTTGGAGTCCCATCGGAGGATCATAATATTTTTCAGGTCTGGGCAGACAAGTTGGTTTCATCAGCGGGAGGAGAGCTTAATGAAGACTCAGACTCGACTAAGAATTTGATTACTATTCAATCTGAAATGGACGAGTACTTTGGACCAATAATTGATAAGAGGTCCAAGGATCCACATCAGGATCTCATAAGTAGCCTGATAAAGGCAGAAGCTGACGGTAATCACCTAAACAAAGAAGAAATACTTGCCTTTTGTACTCTCTTACTTCTTGCCGGTCACGTGACTACTGTCAATCTTATAGGAAATGCAGTACTTTCTCTTCTTCAATTTCAGGAACAGTTCACACTTTTAAAAAGAGATGCGTCATATGCTTTGATTCCATCTGTGATAGAAGAGACACTGCGCTATCGCTCTCCAGTGCAGGCAGTATTCCGAATTACAAACCGGGGTGCAAAAGTTGCAAATCAACTTATAGAACCAGGACAAGGTGTCGTCATATGGCTTGGCTCTGCAAATCATGACGAAAAAGTATTTCCCGATCCTGACCGATTTGATATATCCAGAAGCCCACACGGTCACTCTCATGTGGGATTTGGCAATGGGATCCATTTTTGTCTGGGCGCACCTCTAGCAAGGCTTGAAGGAAAGATAGCCCTCAAAGTAATTCTCGAACGTCTAAAGGATCTTCAGTTCGAATATGAACAAGATAGTGACTTAGCAGAGGGTTTACCACAAAACATACAACCATTGCGTAGTCTATTCTTCCATGGAGTATCGTCTCTGCCCCTAAAATTTAGCCAGAACGTTCCGGGAGGGCCAATTGGCGATTAGGAAATTAGGACTATGGAACTTCAAATCCTTGGTATTGAACTAGTGATAATGGATCCTGATTGATGCTTGATATCTAATTTGTGTTAGATGTGAAGTAATGAGGTAATGCAATCAATAAGTTCGGAACCTTGACTTTGCGTCATGTTCTTTGAATAACTAGTCTTACATCAACGGCTAGATATGATCTTATTCGTTTTTTTATCCATTTTGTCATAGATTTCCTGCCCTTAAAATATAATGTGAAATGTGAAATAAGATTCATAATCTGATTCCTAGGCAAAATCCGTTGTCCTAAACATATGGTCCATAATGCAAAATGATATCTCGCCAATTAAGATGATATCTCGCCAATTAAGATGATATCATAAATCCTACATTCAAAGAATATCTTGTTGATCGAAACGGCATCGTAATGTAGGCAGACATAGATACGTACTTACATGCGTACACGTATTTTTATATAGCAATATTAAAATCAAAGATCTCGATGTATTATTATATATGGCAACGGCATGTCTGGCTAGTCTTGCTATTTTAGCAGGTGGATTGTCCCTTATATACGGACTAGGGTGGTATAAGGATAGGAAACATAAAAGACGAATTAATAGACGTGTTAAAGCAATAGATCAACTCCCTGAACAAGCAGCAAATAACTAACTAACTAACTAACTAACTAACTTCCCATACCTGAAAACATGATGATTCAGTTTGTCGTGAGCAAGGAAAAAGATAACGTGCCTCTTGTCTAGCTAGCTGGTAGATGGGAGGAACATTTCAATTCGGTTAATCAAAATACGAGATTTACATATATTTTACAAATAATTCTAATTCTTTCTATAAATGACTGCATTAATCGTGATAAAAGATTTATTCACGACCATCCTTAGGAATAACAGGACAAGAAACGAGTAATGTCTAATTCGAATTATGATTTGAATGAAAGCCCTAATCACTTCATGGTAATCGATGCCATAACCAGAGGCGTTGGTAGCATTGATAAGATTGCAAAGGCTACTAAATTACCTAAAGAGGAAGTGGAATACATCGTTAATGATTTATTAACTCAAAGATTGATAGTCAAGGTAGAGAAGAAGGGCTTTTTTAAGAAAAAAGTGAATTTAGGTGTAACCGAAATAGGAATCAAACTCCTCAATGCAAAAAAACAAGAGTTAGAGAGAAAAAGACAGCAGATGCAACAGTCATTTGATAATGGTAACGGTACTCAGTTGCAAAGCTACATGGATACAAATCGAATGTGGATACCTTTGATGTTGTTCTCGGGAATAATGGATGTTATGTTTTTCACATCGATGATGTCTTTTATGGGGATGGGCATGAATCCATTAGAGAGTGCATTTACATCAGGTGATAGCGCCACCCAAGATACTGGGACAAATTCTGGAGACGTTCACCAGGTTGACGATCAGGGTGGATCAGCAGATACTGGTGGAGATAGTGGTAATATAGATGGCTCCGGCGTAGATTCTGGCGGTTTTGACACTGGTGGTTTTGACGGGTTCGATGGCGGGGGATTTGACAGTTTTTAGAAAATGCAATATTTTTGTAAAATATATCATAGATTTGCAAGCTTAAAGTGTCTTTTGACGTCAAGCAATCGATGCATGAAAATCATTGAATAACGTATTTATTGACGCTTGCACTGGGGCTTGCAGTGGTCCAGCGTTAGCTTTTCCATGCTGCTAATGAAACTTCAGCGTGCGCTTTCCCAACGTGATACCCCTAGGCAACACTATTTTCCTGCATTGTTTTCAATGTAATCTATACACTCGAATATTTTCTACAATAATCATGTGGATGACCATTTGGACATGGTGCATTTGGTTTGTCGCGATAAGGCTGATTGCGATTACCGCAGCAAGTACGATTACCTCATAGTTTATCTAGTTCGTATGCTAAGATAATCGTATTAATATCTTATAGATAATAATTACAGATCAAGACATCGGAATTTATGTTCATAATCTTGGTATACTCAAATCTATTATAGATTGTGTAGATATGAATCGAATTCATTTTATCTCAGGTATAACAATAGCGACAATAGCTCTATTGTTAGTTACTACAACAATGTCAGATCAGCAGTCCGCGTTCGCACATAGAAACCAGCGTCATCATAATAATGATGGTAATGATGGTCATCATCATAATCATGGTAATGATGGCGCAGCCGCAGCAGCCGCAGCAGCAGGCGATAGCGCAGCCTCAGCAGCAGCAGCTGGTGGCAGTGCAGCAGCCGCGGCAGCAGCAGGCGATAGCGCAGCCTCAGCAGCAGCAGCAGCTGGTGGCAGTGCAGCAGCAGCCGCAGCAGCTGGTGGCAGATGATTGATTGATGTTTGTGAGCAAGATTAGGGAATGGTATGGAAAGAATGCCTCCACTCATATTTTTTCAAGAAACCAACAATAGTGAGATATAAATATGTATAGAGATGTATAGAATTATAGGTGAAGATTATGAAAAGAGAACCCAAATTTCTACTTATTAGTCTACTTGCAGTCTTGACTGTAACGTCATCTTCGGTATTATTATCTAATTATTCAGTACTTCCCACAGTCGCATCATCATCTCCACTATCACTCTTACCTACTATCGTTCAAACTGCCAGAGCTGATGTGGATATTGATACTTCTGGAAATGGAAAAGCAGCTGCCTTTGATGGTAAAAATAGTATATCTTCAGATGG
>JANWJI010000116.1 GCA_025449515.1 Nitrososphaeraceae archaeon
ATGTCAAACGATGTAGAATCATCTAAAGCCGATATCCAATCATTAGCTAAGAATATGGGAAATATTCAGAAATCGATTTCGGATATTAAAAGCTCTGTAGATCGTTCATATATGATTGCGATGGTGGATATTGGTGCAGGAGTTGCTGGCATTATAATAGCGGCTGTATCTCTATCCCGCAAACAAGTACTTGGTCTTCACTAAATTTAGTGCAATTCTAGGCATTATTAGAACAATGGACGAGATTGGTACATGGCTGATTAACGGTCCACTTAATCCCATTAAAAATATGGGTCCGATTGTATCCTCGAGTTAAGATCTATGCATAATCTCCTAAAAATAGTATATAATATCAATTTCATCAAGTTTGCTATATCTTATTACTATTAGAATTCGTGCTAAGACATATTAGATTTCACTTAGCGACAGGATGTAATAACAGTTAGGTACCACCCATGGTTATAATCGTTATTTTCGACATATTATTGTCATTTAGATAAATTCCCTTAAATCATTAATATTGTTTATAACCAATTATTACTTGAATATAATATAAAACCCCCATGTGCACAGGCTATTAATAGTAACCTGATTACTTTGATAGGAACTGTATTGATAATCCAGAATCTTCAGGCCTAATCATAAGTTGATGATATTAACTGGTTCAAATAAACTATTACAATACGACTAATGATTAAAGCTAAATACATTACCATAATTAAGGATACTAATTTAGATCAAGTTAATTCTTAACTATGATATGTCAGATTTAATGAAGCATACTGATCATCCTAATAGTAATAAACTATCAGATCTACCTATTGATAGAATTATATGAACAACAAGACGATCGCAATTATGGCAATTGCAGCAATAGGCGTTATGCTAATTGCTACATCTTCTCTGACTACAATAGATCATGCGGCGTTCGCAAAAAAGCATAGACATCATCATCACAATGGAAATAACAATAAGCAATCACAGGCTGCGGCTCAGGCCAATGTCTGTGGTAATGGACCTTTGCCAATGAAAGTTGTCTGTCAGGCATTAAGCAACCAAATTCAAGGCGATGGTAACGCAGTAAACGTAATCGGTGTACAACCATCCTAAAAAGATAGAGAAACAAGTTCTCGACTCAATTTTTTCTCACTTCTTTTTCCTTTTTTTAGCTTGTAAATGAATATCAGCATCCTAACTAGAATCTATTAAACTTATAACTTATTTTTGATAGTTATATCTATCTACGATATAGTGGAATACACCACTAGTCGAGGTTTACGTTTCTATCGGAAGTAATATAGATCATGGTATATACTCTATTAATTAGATTGACTAGACATAATAGATTAAATCGAGACCCGGCAACAGCAATTGTAAATGATTTTTCCGATGATGGTCATTCCGCTATTGACTCGTCTATATCTAGTTTTTAATCAACTACTTCTAGACTCACCAGTCTTCATTCGAAATTGCTGCTTCACGTGCTTCTGATATAGCATGATCCTGCCTATCAATACCCTCATGACATCTATTATTCCGATCGTCTTGCAGGTTCATTCGAGTAGGATTCACCATACTAAAATCAATATTTAACCATTGTTCGATGTGCGAAGCATATAAAACGGGGCTCTCAGATTGCGAGTGGTTCACAAGAATGTTTCTAATCATGACAATCTACGTCGATAAAAGCCTTATTGAATAAAACTTCTGCAGCTAATCCCACATTCACTCATTACCCTACGATTAGACTTTCAGGATCAGTTATGCCAACTTTCATGTACATCCTACATCAGATGCCATTCTGGCTGCAACAGTCTTCTCGGCATAGCTAACTGTAATTATGACAATCTCGTCTATTAAGGTAACTTGGCTGCAAGGACAGTGACATTCTCGATGCTAGGTGGCCCCACCAAGAGCTCAGATGCCTTCTCCTTTAAAGCTGCCGCTACTCGTCCCGCGAGGTGAGCTTGCCTACCTGACTCATCTGGAAAGGCATCGAAAATACCAAAAGTTGACGGCCCTAACCGAATTGCAAACCACGCAATAGTCGATGGTTCCTGTTGAACAATTGATAGACCTCCTCTGAGAAAATCTTCGACTTCAGACTCTTTTCCAGGCTTTGCCTGTAGCTTAACAAACAGCGCGACGCTGACATTAACCATAATTTTTTTGTCTCCTTTCTAAATTGATATCAACTGTAAAACGCTTAGACATCATGAAATTTAGCAATACAAATTATTTAAGAATTTATTTTGGTCACATTATCGTATTTCAAACATAAATTATAATGTCTAGCGCTGTTAACAGTTTGTGTTATGCGCATTATGCGTATTTCCTTCTAGATTGGCCAGAGATTCCCGCGTTTAAAGGAAGCTACTGAGGAAGAGTAGAACATGATGTCATTCGGAAGTACTATACTGCTTGATTAAACATAGTAGATATACATCTGCCTTTACTATTCAAACATTGTTCGGTAATGATTTTGATGTGTAACCATGAGTGCTTCAATCCCAATTCTGTGATACCAACCATCAAAATACCTCTTGAAAATTGCATTCAGAATTGACACTATCTTATCAACTGGCTTGAGATCTCGGACTATGCAGCTTGTCTTCTGAAATAGTAATCGATTTGGAATAATTATCTCCTTGATCAGCTGTTACTCTTCCCAAGCGCCTACACAACATTCTAAAAGAATCTAAGACATCCGTTTCAATTACTCCTGGCAGATGTTGTATATTAGGCAGGTAATTATTTAATGTGTATAGGTCTTGCATTCTAACTTCTATTTTAATGTCTTTGCTTTTCAAATCTTCAGAATCAGATCTATTTATGACTTCAACTGAATTTGCGAATGCCTTCTGTTGCTGATCTTCCAACGGATATTTTCCAGATCTGATCGAGCTTTCGATCATTTTACATAATTCTGAAATCTTCAAACCTTTCCATACTAGTTTATAGTTGCTTTTATTTATAGCAATCATTTTTAAACCCATATCTGACTAATCAATTCTCTTTCACTAATGCTAGCATTAATCGCTTGAAATACACAAAAACCGAGAAGCTATTCTACGTCATTTTTCATCCATTCTCTGGCTTCCAAATAATCTATTAGTTTCATCATTTGTTCAACCCTTGCTTTCCCACCAGCTTGCTCTCTACAAACCGCATAATACTTCATCAACACTTCATCTTCTTTAGTTGAGATACGGCCTTTATCCTCGATTAAATCAAAGAATTTATCTTCCTTTCCAGTGTGATCAGTTATAAAAACTGCATATGACTTTAAAAATCTCGCAACTGGTTCTCTAGAATCTGTCCCTCTTCTCCATGCTTTTATTTCTCTTAAAAGCATTCGCGCGATTCTCCTGCCCAACTCATGTTCAATTAGAAATTTACGAATATCCTCATTGAATCCATTTTTATCTCTGGTCTGCGGAAAGTATGCCTTTTCCTCTTTCCCGTGATGAAATCTGTCTACAAATTCTTCAATTACTACAGAAATAATTTCAATGTCTTCAAGTGGAATACTCTCATTATCGTATAGCTTATCTGAACACCTCTCGGCAATATTGCGAACCCTGCGGATGATTAGATGATCCTGCTTGAGGTCGTGAGTTGCATTCAACGTATTCAATAATGTGCTAAATCCATGCTTTATTAACTATTATTGATTTTGTACTACATTCTTTTATCCTAGCTGATTGAATTATTCTTGTATCAATGGCCTTTAAATGCAAAGAATGTGGTACACAGTTTGAAGAGAAAAGGCGTTTAGAAATTCATAAAAAAGTACACGGAAGAAAGTCAAAAATAAGTGAATATGGTAGTCCAGAATTTAATCAAGATAGATTAAGAGGCTGATCAAGAGCATCATCTAAAATCGGATATAGGGAGTAATTTAGGAGTACAGGTAGACATCAATTCGAAATCCGAATTGTGATTAAATCTTGTTCCAACTTGATTGTTTTAGATCTGATTGGTACTAGCTATATGAATAGCTAGTACCAATGCTTCTAGTCTTCATTCTACTGCCATTCTTCATTTGCCAAACAGTTCATGATCGACAAGATGTCTAATCTTCGTGTTTTTTAATTCATTAAAGACAAGTACAACTTGTATGGGGGTTTGAGAGCTAAAGAATTTAAAAATAGTAACAAAAGTTAACGCTATTAACAAACGATACGATGTTTACTTTCAGCTTATGGCTGCATTTGATAGCTTGTTATAATAAATTCATAGAACAAAACACGGAATATTTTTATTCTCATGGAAAAAGCTATGAATATGGCTTACACAGTAATGCAGATAATATGTCTGAATTTGGTATCGCAGAATATTTCAGCATGGCAGAGGCTCTTGGAATCATTGCTACATTGTTTGTGATTACGTTCTTTTCCAGAAAGCAAATGCAGAGCTTATCTGTTGATATAGAAACAAAGATTCTAAACGACTTGGATGACAAGATACACACGATTACTCAGATGGGTGTTGAACGACCAGAGTTAATCAGGGTAGTAAGCAATGTTGGATCTAACTTGACGCCTGATATGGCATATGCTTATCATATTTTATACACCTTTGCGCATGTATTTCATATGCGACAGAGGAAGGTTTTAAAGGACAATGAGTGGATCGGATGGCTACGATGGATGAAAAGCGCTTTTAGTGAAGGTACGATAGCTGAAATATGGAAAGATATAGAAGTCGAGAAGTGGTTTGATCCTGCGTTCCAAGATTTCATCAATACGGAATTAGCTCAGGTGATTAAGAAATAAATTTGACATGATCGATGATTACTACCACCACGGAAGAAGAGATCTCAATAATTCAATTGTTCCCTTCAACGGATTATTTTTTTGTAGAGATTTAAAAAAAATGTCATAAGGATTGGATATATGGCAAGTCTTAAAATTAACCTTTTATCTACGCTTAAATGAAGAGACTGTTCGTGTCGAATCAAAAATTAGATATGTTGGCCATTGTGTAGTCACAAACCCGTATCAATTTACAAGCCTTTGCTACTGGTTATCCTAGCCTCAAAAATGATTCATACGTGTTGAATTGCAGCTAGCAGCAAATACTTGTTGTTGGAATCTCATGTGGCTACTGTAGCTCCAATAGCGATTGGAGCTATCAAGACAAAATCATTATACTACAAATGTCCAACGGTAAATTTGAACCCAACGATATAATTTTTTACCTACCCTCACAGTTAAAGTATATTACATAAATATTGAATAAATTCTAGCTATTGAACTACTTGACCGGTATTTAATCAAAATAAAAAAGAGTTAACACTAGGTCAAATTAATGGAAAAGCAAATAGAGGATGTAGCGATGACATCTTTGCTTATGTCGCAATCGCAACCATCGCCCATATTTACCAAAGACGAATTGAAAACAATTAATGACGCTTTAATCTTCACCCTCCATTGTCTAGATCGTGAAAAAGTTCATCTATATAGCAATATGAAACTCGTCTTGGCGAAGGTTGAAAGCCTGTTGAAGCAGGTCTGAAAACCTGACCAATTGCTTATCAAGAGGAGGTACGGTAAATATCATCAGCCATGAAAATAATAACTATCTCACTAAGATCGAGATTTCGACTAAACTTCAAAAACTTGTGAACATCCTAAATTCAAATCCAATAACGATTCAAACACATAGCAATTGGAATTTTGAACCCTTCATAACTTCTCATTTTGTACATATTATCATAATAAGTAGTATTATGATAATAAAATTAAACTAATAACTACAATCAATTCTCGAATAATCGTTAAAGAATGATTTACATTTATCCATGTACAAGGAATAACATAAAGAAATATTCCTTTTAAAGAACTAACAATAATTATCAACACATCATAGTGCCTAACGGCCTTCACATGGAGATAACCATTAAAAGGGAAATGTACAGATTGATTTTAATGCATAGTTTAGAGCATTTAACGGGCTACAAACATCTGCTAATAACTAGAGAGTATATTACAAAGTATAAGAGTTGCTGAATTGTTGTGTCTTTTTATCATTGGTTTGGTGGCAGGAATTTTATCAACGGCTACCATGACTATAACTGAGATACCATCATGGAAAAGGTGGGGTATTTACGGTGTTTTTGAATGGCATGAAAACTATATCATAACAAAACGTTTGCGACTATTTCTTCATTTCTCAAACACATCAGATGTAGGGGTTGAAAGTCATTTTAAGGGGATCTTTTTCTTTCATTTTTTAAACGGAGCTCTTGCCGGAATAGCATTCCCGTACATTACTTCATTTATAACATCATCATCTTTTTCTCTTACTACTCTATCATATTGTTTATTTGGTATATTGTACGGGATTCTCTTATGGATTGTTACTCTTGTACCCATACATAAACCCATCACAGGATTTTCGCCGTGGAATCATCCTCTTGGTCACCTTCCAGTGTTTGCAAGTTTGAGCGGACATTTGGTATATGGCCTGGTACTAGGCCTTGTGGTAATTGTGTTCATTAATATTTTATGAAAGAACTATGTGGTAGCATCCTAGGATTATTTTAGTAAAAATTACAAATAGGATCTCGATTAAGGCTCCAGAAACCATTAATTATTATATTAGGAATGACAATTTAGACCAGCGACACAAGTGCTGGGACAAATTCGTAAATGTTGTCAAGACTATTTACAAAGTTGCTGCCAGAGCAGAAACAGGAAATATAGTAGGGTGGACTGGATTTCTATATTTCAAAAAGTGTTATAGAAGCTTACGGCTTACGAATTAGAACTAATAATATAATATTTCGAATAGCGGAGAATTGAAAGATTCAATCTTTGGACTTTTATTGTGGATCACTATCAATGTACATTCCGATAGCAAGTGGTTCAGAGTCGGTAAAGTAGAGATAGTAGTGGCAAAAATAGAATGAACATGACCGGAAGAATGGGGGGAATATTGGTTATGGATGAGTCTGAAAATCCTTCAGCGTTTAGTACAGCTTTAGAAGCAAATGGGATGTGATATTGATGTCTTCGATGCTCCTGTATAGATCGATCTGTTTTTGGTCCATGGACATGTTACTATGATGGGTGTGATTGATAGCAAAATTATTTGTTATATTCACCCAATTATGAAATACTCTTTCCAAGGGTATGTCGTAATACTGATTCTAACGATGGATAACGAAATTTATATCCCATTTTGAGAATACGCATTGGCTCGATACGTGAGCTTGATAGGAACGTAGAATTTACTAATTCCTCTCCAAATACTGATTTTAATATAAATTTAGGAAGTGAAAATATTGTGGGCCTTGATAATACTTTTCCTAATAACTTAGTAAAATCAGCATTTGTGACGGGATTAGGTGATACTGCATTTATCGGACCACTAATAGATTCGTCCACAATTGCATATACAACTAGGGTAAGTAAGTCGTCTAGTCCAATCCAACTCATATACTGGTTACCATTTCCAATTTTTCCTCCAAGACCAATTTTAAAAGAAGGAAGGATTTTTGCAAGAATTCCGCCAGAAGCTGATAATACTGTGCCTATTCGCAAATTAACTACTCGAATTCCAGATTCTTTGGCTATTTGGCTAGCCTCTTCCCAATTTCTACAAACATCTGATAAAAAATCAATGGAGGGTAAAATAGAGGAAGAAAGAGGGGGAGGTGGAGAAGATACAGATGGAAACGGACTTTCTTCTGTTAATATCTCATTACCCCTGTCCCCATAAATTCCAGCTGCAGATGCAGAAACAAGTACTTTAGGCGGTCTATCAAGTGAAGATAGAAGATTACACAGAGACTTGGTAGTATCTACTCTGCTATTAAAAATTCTTTTTTTCTTTTCATTCGTCCACCTTCCAATTATGTTTTCTCCAGCAAGATTAACTACAGCATCGATCTTTTGGTTACCATTTAAAGAGAATTTATTTACATAAGCTGATGAAGGATTCCATTGGATGGATTTCACACTTTTTGGACAGTGATTATTGTCATAAGGACTCGAAGGGATTCTTATTAGCCGTAATATCCTATGACCTCCAGTAGTGAGAAATGGTATTAATGAAGAACCAATAAATCCACTGGAGCCTGTAATTGCAACCGTCATCGGCTCATTATTTCCTCTTATTTTATTTACAATAGCATGAGTTCTAAGATCCTGACTGGTAAGACGATGTCTGTAGTCAAACATTTGGTTTAGTTTTTTATTAATTGAATGTGAAGCAATCATCCTACCTATTGCACCGCCAGGTAACGAGTATTCTATGCGATCTTCCAATATACACGAAGACGCTCCCACCGGTCTAAACAAATGAGTATGTGTCCATGATGAAAAAAACCCTGTAATCTGAGTATCTCTAAATTGCTTACCTTCTATATAATCAGAATGCTTTACTAGCCATGTGCTATAGAAAGGACCACCACTATTCATCTTTATCTTGACAGTACCATTACTTTTGATGCTTCCTTTTCTTTCAATTACCTTAAACTGCTGCCAAGGAGGATTAATTCGCTCGAATGCACCTTCCCTTATATGCCATGAAAATGCTTCATCTGAAGAAATATCCTCGATTCGAGTCGTACGGACAAAGGATTTCACTATGTTTATTATTGGTTCTAATTATAAATAAAGAGAATAGATTCAACTTTCCCTTGATTGCCTTCCATAACTAAAGGTAATACCCAAACATTTGGAACAAGAAATAAAGAATAATTTTGACTGGTACATTCGTGCTGCGTGCGTGAATACAGTCCAATAGAACTCTCTGGAAGTGTGACAAAAAGTGCTGCGTACTTTC
>JANWJI010000117.1 GCA_025449515.1 Nitrososphaeraceae archaeon
GTATAACTATTTATACTAAATCAGGTGATAAAGTTACAGTTACAGTTACAGTTAAGAACTCCGACCATGTTAGTTAATTGTTTATTGCCGTAGCATATTGTTCGAAAGAACATGCAAACACGCCACAACGTTAACCACACCTGGAATTCAACGGAGTTACCACGACCGATTAGTTATATTAGGTTTTATGTACAGCTGTCTAATTATTTTGATGGTAACGAAAAGTGAATTTTCATTAATGTAACTATGATCAGAATGAAATATAGTCATATAACGCATATAGATAGTTACTTGCTCGTATCCACGTAACACTTTTTGCCATAATTGAAGAATTAAATCAAACATATCACACTATGAGTAGATACCAGTCTTTTTCCCTCGAATATAGTTAAATACACCCAACAATGCCATTAAAACTGCAGGAACCCCAAAAGCTACCGGAAGAATGTTGCCAGGATTCAGGTTAAGTTTTGGCGCTACGTCAATCAATATCTTTGAGCTTGCGACTGGTGCCATAGAATAGTCGCCGTCTCTATTAAACAGGATATCTACAGTATAAGAACCAGCCTTGACTAGTCGGATGTTCCACTCTAAAGGAATAGACTGATTTATTCCCAGAGACGGAATGTATAGATCTTTTTCAGCACTCCAATCTTCTAAATCTACCGGTACCTTGAGTTTGTTATCTACTAATGATATATAGGCGATCCCCCCCAAAAGTGCATGTCTTGGATTAAGGTTTGTTATAGAACCTTTTATCCTTACGAATTGCCCTGCTACTCCACGAATCTCTTTTGAAGAGGTTATATCTAATTTGATATTATTATAACCTGTAGTTGAAGACAATGGTGTGGACAATGCTTGTGAAGACGGCTGTAAAGCTACCCGTGAATGACTTGGAATGCATTGTCCATCAGCTAATTGTGGAAGAAACCGAAAAATATTATTATGTGTATCTAAAAATTGCCAGCCAGCGCTATATGAAAGTAATTGAAGTGTGATAGTTGACACAAGCAACACAACTGTTATTAAAAAGATGTCTGTTACCAAATTTCTAGGACCATTATTGGATCTATTCTTATAGACTTTTGACATATCATTCTCCACCCCTGACTTCAAATCTTCTCGTAAAATACACGAAAAACACAAGACAAATTAGCACGAAAACTAGAATAGGCCATATTTGACCTATTTGTTGAGATATTGATTGTTCATGCATTCCATGAATAAAAACTACCAGATAATTCATGATGATAAAGTTCCAGCATTTTCTTCACCATTACTGTTTCTCTATTCCAACCGAAAAGGTATTATGAGGGTCATCATCTTCCTCAAATGATTCGTTATCATAGGATAATTGTCGTTGTTCGTATTGGCGCAAGTTTTGTTGCTTATATCCGATGTTAATTTTGTTCCCACCTTTACCGGTAAGCTTGAAGAAAATCTCCTCAAGACCAATATCAATCCTCCGGATTTCATAAATTTGAAGACCTGTTTTCTGAAAGATCTCTATGATGTTATTTAGAGAACCTGATCCTCCTTTGGGATCCATAATCACAGTTATCAATTTCTTGGTGGCATGATTTATATTGTTTTTTTTCACTATGTTAAACGGTAAATTGGACAAGGCGTCAGACGTATCTTGTGAATTCAATATGGTAATTTGTAGTAGATCGCTCGCGCTACCGGCTAATTTCCTTAATTCATCAATAGTACCTTGTGCTAGTAATCTCCCATGATTTACAATGGCAATTCTATTACAAAGCGACGAAACCTCGCTAAGGACATGAGAGGAGAGAAAGATTGTCACATTCTTCGATTTATTGAGATCGAGCAATATTTCTTGGATGTCTTGTTGTCCTTTGGGATCTAAGCCAAGTGTTGGCTCATCCAAAAAAATTATTCTTGGATCATTTATTAAAGTCCTTGCGAGAGCTAGTCTTTGTTTCATTCCGCGTGAGTAATAACCTATGGGGGCAAATGATTTCTTGGCGAGTCCTACCTTTTCCAGAAGTGCTATCATTCTATTTCTTGCAATATGTGATTCGATTTTGTATAAGGCTGCAAAATGGAGTAAATATTCCTTGGCATTCATCCAGTTATAAAAGCCTGAACTTTCGGGAAGAAGACCAATTATGCTTCTGATCTTTAGATTGTCTTTTACAACATCTAATCCAGCTACCCTTGCGCTACCTTTACTTGGAGAAAGAAGACCACACAGCATTCTGATAGTTGTGGTTTTGCCAGCTCCATTGGGTCCGAGAAAGCCAAAAATATCGCCTGACCTAATATCTATTGTCAAAGAATCTACAGCACGGAAATTACGGTAGATTTTTGTCAGGTCTAGAGTAGATATACTATTGTCGTGTACTTTGTCGTCCTCGTTTCTGCTATAAGTATCAGGTTTCATTCTCTATCACGCAAATCACTCTGGCCAATGTCATCATTCTTATTTGTAGGTTGCATATGTCTAGCTCTTATATTGTGATGGTCTAAGTTATCCTGCTCTTCATCGTCATCAGGATCTTCGATATGGAGAGGATTTCTCTTCTTCCACAGGGTACTAGCTAAAATACCGATTACCCCAAAAATTATCAAAAACCAACTGACCCATATATTAGTAACCTCTTCTCCATCAGGAACATCATACATGAACTGGAAATAGAATCCTCCAAAAATCAGGACAATTGAAAGAAAAATGATTAGGTATTTAATTTCTAAATGCATTTTAGAATGCTAGCATCCTCTTAAAAAATTCCAATCCTATTTCGTAGTCCAGTGAAAACTAGCTAGAACAGGCCTTACAATCATAGAATTGATAATCTGGTCAGTGGATTGTTGTTTTTGCCAAGAAAATGTAATTGCCGCAGCGTTATCCGTACCTTCTACGAAGGTTTTTATAGATTCCATATTTCTTGTCATGTTCTTCCAAGAGTATATTAGCTCCCAGGCCCTTTGTCCACCCAAAGTCAGCTGTTTAAACCCGACTAGATTAAAATCCCTCATAGATGACTTAAGAGCGGGCTTAACTTGAGTTAACGCATAAAGTTGGACGTTCGAGTTATCTGGTATATCAATTAGATCGACTGAGAAAATGCCTTTAGAGAATTTTGCCACGTAACTCCCAGATTCGTTTCCATGCATTACAGTTGAGTTGCTAGGAAATTGGATAGAATAGAAATTCTCGATCTTTTCATGGTTTTCAAAAAGGGACATTGGCATAGATGATGAAGATGAAGACTGGTTTGAGGATAAAGACGAGGACTTTGTTGGTGTACCTATTGCTTTTTTGGTGAAATCATTTTTATCACTATTCGCAATATCTGTTCTACTAGTATTTGCAGTAACGACACTCTTAGCTGGTTCGACTTTTGTACCAGCTTTAGGTTTGTTCGAGTAAGAACCAAATGTATAAACTGAAAATGCAATAATCACTAAAACACCTAATGCCACCACAATAATCCGATATTTATCCAATCGTAAGTGGCACTCCATATATAATGAATAAATTTTGCATGGGAATTAATCTCACACGATCCCGTTCAATATTTTCTTTAACCCAGACTATCACTGCGCCTTCTATTGGCAACATTTTATTAATTATATTCAAAGAAAAAATTGAATATTAGGATTGAGGTACGTTTACCTAAATATGCTGTCTAAGATCGCTTATGCTTTAATGATAGAACTATTGATAATTAGGAGTCTTCCTCATTTAATAAATATGAGGCAGATCATTACTTACACTCACTTTACTCCCCCACAACATATTGTTATATATATTGTATCATGTTTAGACAATTAGATATCATTTAGGCATAACATCTTTAACTTTGCAAAAGGTGGTTCTATATGCAAGATAATCTCATTCGATGCAACTTTATACAAAATATCCGAATTGTATAATTAATAATTGACTGCCATTTGTCTAAAATGATTAGCCTTTATCAGCATTATCCCATCAAACAACATATAACCTCGTATTTAGAGAAGTGTACCGAAAATGAGAAAAATGATAAGCACGTACTAAAGTATTATCTCTTAATTGGAATATATATTGAAGAGGATGATGAATGAAAGTGGGGAGTCAGATCCGATGATACTAGGTGATTTGCATAATGATGAAAAGTATGGTTGGTGAAGAAAAAGATCAAATCATCCGAGATAACAGAGGTCGAATATACGATTACATTAAAAATCATCCCGGAACCCATCTTAGAAAGTTAAGCAAAGAATTGGTTATTGCTATTGGTGATATACAACACCACCTAGGTGTGCTTGATAAATTAGGTTTGATAAAATCGAGACGCAAAGGTGTTTACAAAGTGTATTACACAGTTTCCATCTTAGGGAAAAGAGATGAAGATATATTGGCGGTATTGCAGCAAGAAACACCTAGAGAGATCATTTTATATCTTGTTGAAAATCCTGGTTCGACCCAAGGAGAAATAAGCAGTTACATTAGCGTAACTGCACCTACAATCAATTGGCATATGTCAAATCTAATTAATATTGGATTAGTTACAAGTCATAAAGAAGGACGATTTGTAAGGTACTTTATTGAAGGCGATGTTAACGATATAATTTATCTGCTTAAGTCTTACTATCCTACAATCTGGAGCAAATTATCGGATAGACTGGCCGAACTCTTTTTAGATTTGGCATCAACCACGAGACCTGAGAGTACAACATATGATAGCAAAGTGACAATTTCGAAAGAAGAAAAAATAGACTGGTCAAATCAAGATGAACCATAAATATAACTATAATCAGTGTCACTCGTATACTTTCATTTGTTTAATTCTCTTTTTAGCCTTGGGAATTCTATCAAACATGCACGAAGTTGTAGCTACATCAGACATTGACAGTAGTGGGAAAGGGCATAGCAGTGATAATGCCGATCTGTTGGACAAGGGAGATTTTGCCGAATTTTTTGACTTTGGAACGGGAGCATTCGCTGCTATTCTATTTGTACTATCCTTGATTGCTTATAAAACTCTAAAAACAAAAAGAATTCTATACGTATCGATCGCGTTCGCTATATTTGCCATCCATACAATAGTATCAAGACTCAATCTCTTTATACCAGACATCGAATCTTCACTGTTAGAGTTAATTTTATCAGCCATGGAATTTGTAGCCCTTGCATTATTCTTTGTAGCGATTATAAGAAAAGAGAGTGTTAAGACTAGAACAATCAACATATAATCACATATCTTAGGATTTTGTTTGAGTGAGTATAAAAGATCCATTGATTGGAGATCATTGATTATTTTGTACACATAAACCTAAACATCAGTGAATATTCCAGAATGCGATGGCAATGAAAATTAAATTAGTTAACACACTTTCCTAAACTAGCATTATCCTTATCTTTATGCAATAGGTGCTTTCGCTGGCTGTAATGTGGTAAGACCTGATGAACTAAATGATTTAATCATCTTTTGAAAAATCGGCATATATGTCTCAGATGTACCGACATTAGCTAAGAGCATAATGGCTTCAGTACCTTTCAATGACCAAATTTCCGTTGTAGTGATCGGTAGTATGTTATCCGTATGTGTAAATTCTATCTTATAAAGTGGTGAACCCGTTGAAGTTATAAAAGGACCAGAACTTATTAGATGAATATCCGGATACTGGGATTCAAATGCTGAAATCCTTGTATTACCAGAATTGCTTAAGGATGTATTATGAGGAGATAATCTGGTAACAGCGATCATTACATTCGCTAATACTCCTGAATCGTGTCTTGTTGTAGATACAAAACCAACAATAAAATTCTTATCAAACTGTATTTTTTCCCAATCTGAGGGATATTGAATCTTTATCCCATAAACA
>JANWJI010000118.1 GCA_025449515.1 Nitrososphaeraceae archaeon
CACGTCGTGGAATTGCCAGTCTTTAAAAATCACTGTGTAATGAATTTTTTCTTCATTAGGTTTCGGATTTTCCATTAAAGATTCAGAGTCAGTCGGAGTTACTCTGAGTCACTCTGATGTACTCTGAACTCGCGCGCCCCTCCTACCATTCATCAACAAGCTCGAGAATTGATTATTTCTTGTGATCATACATAGATGGTTCAGATATTATCCATATTATATTCAGACATGATCAACGCGTCGCTATCTCGACTTTCACTAGAGTACTGCTCATGTAATTGACAAACGATATCCATAAACTTTATAGAAATAAGACTATTTATGACTATTGTCACGATTAAATAGAGACAAAAGATATAGATGGGAATTGGTTGAGAATTATTTCTCAATTTCCGAATATTGGAATAATCTTACCAACGCTTCTGATCGGCTCTAAGATCATGCAAAAACAACACGATTTCTTATCATACCAAGCTTCTCAATAGCGATTTCTACGATATCGCCATCCCTTAAGTATCTTGGTTCTTTCATAGACATCGCGACGCCTGCGGGAGTACCGGTTGAAATTATATCGCCGGCTTCAATCGTCATGACGGAGCTGAGACTTGATATGATCTTCTTTACTGGAAGTACCATATTACCGCTGGAAGAGTTCTGCCTTGTTTCTCCATTTACCTTAGTTAAGATTTTCAAATTCTGAGGATCATTTACTTCGTCCCTAGTCGTGATCCATGGACCACAGGGAGCAAAAGTATCGATGCTTTTTCCTCTTGTGAATTGTTTATCCTTGAATTGAATGTCCCTCGCCGACACGTCGTGTAGTATCATATATCCAAAGACCGAGTCCAGAGAACTTTCTTCAGACACCTTCTTGATGTCTTTTCCTATTACAGCAGCTATTTCTGCTTCATAGTCAAGTCGCTTCACAAATTGTGGGCAGATTATATCGTTGAATGGTGAATTTAAGGTAGTTCTTGGTTTTATGAAGATTACCGGTTCGTCAGACGGGGTAAGCCCGGCATCCCTTGCATGATCGTAGTAGTTAAATGCTAAGCATATGATTTTTGGAGGATTTGGTAAGGGTGCTAGCAATTCAATATCTTTTACATATTGACTATATTCAAGTTCATTCTTGTATTCATTGAGTTCTTCTATCCAACCCTTGAACATGAATTCTTTTACGCTAGGTGGAATAGGTATTCCAGTCTGGTCTTGAATTTCAGCTCTTGTCGCGATCTTCTTTCCATCGCTCGAGATCAAGCCATAACTATCCCCATATCTTTTATCATGCAGTCTTGCAATCTTCATGAATTTCTTCTACCTGTGCGTAAAAATAGCCTGCTGGTCACTATCTAATCTGCAAAATCCGTATCTCACAAATTGAACGCTCGAATACAACTGAAGGGTGGAAACAAAGGATTCCGCATATCCAGATGCTATCTCGAGACTGTCACGATCAAATTGTTCATTCGAATATAGCTTCTTTGGTACAATAATTCTGTAGGGCATCTTATCGTCATACGCAACCCACTGGATCTTCTGTATCTCGTGACTTAGTTCTGTGCCAATTACATCTGCAAAGATTCGACTCTTATCATCGGCTAGCTCAACACTGGTTATTTTTACGTTATAAAGCTCCATCAACCGAATTATGCTACCTTCAGATAATTTGCTAGCATCTGCGCGGGCAATGTACACAGTATCGTCCACCTGTACTGATCTTGATCCTAGGTTTGACGACGGGTGGTTTTTTAGACAAACATTCACAGGATTTGCGTTTGCCACTTTCAGTTCTACTGGTTCACGCACAAAAAATAATCTCACAGAGTAATCATCTATAATTCTTCTGTTGAACGCTTCTAGGCTCTCGAATGGCGGTTTTGATTCGGATAATGTCCAACCAAGAGACAAAACATACTTTCTAATGGCTTCTGGAAGGAAACCTCTCCTTTTGAGCGCTATCAAAGTGGGTAGTCGTGGGTCATCCCAACCAGTCAGAGATTTATCCTCTATCAGAGGTTTTATTTTGCGCTTTGAAACCGGCAAACCTTCAAACTCTAGTCTAGAAAATTCCGAGACCACCGGCTTTCGAAGATGAAGCCTGTCTAGAACAGCATTATACAATTCATTTCGCAATTCGTACTCTTTAGTCCTCATTGCGTGAGTTACGCCGTCGAGGCTATCTTCCACCGGTGCGGCAAAATCGTAAGTCGGATAGACTCGTACACTGGTACCCAAAATTGGATGATTCCCTTCGATAATTCGAAATAACGTCGGGTCTCTCATTGCAGTATTAGGGCTTCTCATGTCTCCCCTAAATCTAATCGTTGCCTCGTTTGGATCAAAGGATCCAGTAAACATTTCGGTTAATGCCTCATCATAGCTGTTACTATCAAGCCTACAGGCGCATTCGAGACCTTTTGATCTATATTCTTGGATCGTTTTTTGGTCGCAACGACATACATAAGCACCACGACTTGATACCAGTTTCTTTCCGTAGTCTTGCAGGAGAAAAATGTCGTCAGAGGCATTTTTTATCAAATCAGGTTTAATGCCCAACCACTGGATACCCTCCTTTATCGCGTCGTAATATTCAGTCTTTTCGGTCAATGGGTTTGTGTCGTCGAAACGCAATATCAATTTACCATTGTACATCCGGGCATATTCATCATCTATAATAGCTGCTTTTGCGTGTCCGATGTGTGGATACCCATTTGGCTCAGGAGGAAATCTTGTTACCACATTTCCTATTTCCGCGCCGTACAATGGAGGCAGACCTGAAATCTTTTCAGCGTGTTTTTTAGCATCTGTTGTGGGTGACATCTCCTGAAGAAGGACCCTTTGTTCACTAATTGCAAGTGAGTTTATCTGGTTTAACACTCGCTTTACTTCCGGAATAATAGTCTTAATACTGCTACGTAGGTCTGGCCGGGATGCCATAGTTTTAGAAATGACAGCTTCAAGCTTTGCTTTTCCGTCGTATTCTAGTGCATTTCTAAGAGTTACCAACTTAATTGCTCGTTCAATCGAGCTATCCAGAGACATTGAACTATTAGAGACTCCTTTCCACTACAAAATTTGCTGATAGCTGTAGTGCTTGTTTCGATATCGATTTCGGATAACTATCAATTGAGCTTAGCGCGGAATCGATATGTGATCTAGCTATATTTCTAATATGGAAGTCAATCCCAGACGAGCAAATCGATTCTACTGCCTCACTTATCTCACCACTTGTCGTCTTTTTGGATCCAAGTACGCGCAAAATCTTCAGTTTTTTTTCACCATCAGTACTGTTTAGGGCCAATTGAATAGGGAATGTCTTCTTACCTTCTCGTAGATCATTACCTACTGACTTACCGGTGATTTTTGGATCTCCGGTCACTCCCAAAAGGTCATCGACCAGTTGAAATGCAATTCCAACATTCCTTCCAAAGGCGGATAAATTTAGGATATCTACATCATTGGATAATGGTGCAGAAAGAACTCCGAGCGTGCAGGAGAGGTCAAAAAGAGCTGCCGTTTTCTTCGTTATCATGTTCAAGTAGGTCGGTTCCCGAAAAAACCGTTGATTGGAGGCAAGGCCTATATCGATTGCCTGACCTTCACAAACGTATATACAAGAAGTTGCTAGCTTTGCAATCATTGCAGATATAGCTTTGTCATCGATCCCGGCCTTTTTTCCATCTACGGCGATAAGTTGGAACGCTTTCGAGAAGAGAATATCTCCCGCCAGTATTGCAAGCGCAGTCCCGTAAGATTTATGGACGGTTGGGACCCCATGCCGCATATCATCGTTATCCATTATGTCATCGTGCACTAAAGAAAAATTATGGATTAGTTCAACGGCCGCTGCTGCTGGTAACGCATTTTTAGCCGTCCCTCCAAACATTTCACAAGACTTGGTTACTAGAAAAGGACGTAAGCGTTTTCCGCCGCTAACAAGATAATGAGCAGATGCCTCGTAAAGCTCGTTCGGTTCACCCTTTAGGGAAGTTAGGATAAACTGGCTCACGGTGGACGCATTAGCTTCGAGCTCGTCTTGAATATTAGCCAGATTCATCTATCCTCGACTCCTGTTGCTAACGCTCCTGTCAATATATATTTTGAGCTTTTAATTGCTTGAATATTAGGAGCACCTATCAGAAACATTGTGCTTTTAAGCTCGGCCAATACCGTATCGGCAAATGCAAAAAGCTTCTCTCCGGATTCGGCCGCATGCCTTAAAAACGGATACGCCATTGCACACATTGAAGCGTCCAATGCTAAACATTTTGCGAAGTCTAAGCCATTGCGCAACCCGCCTGATGCTATAATAGGGATGTACTTCAGGGCTCTTCTAACTTCGATTATACTAACGGCAGTTGGTATTCCCCAATCCCAGAACAATTCTCCCAAATGAATTTTAATATTGTCCATTACTGATTCAGCTCGCATCTTCTCTACAGCTGCCCAACTAGTGCCTCCTGACCCAGCTACATTTATGGCAGATACACCCACATTTTCCAGTCTAATTGCGACGTCACTGGATATTCCTGCTCCAACCTCCTTTACTACGACAGGAATTGAAATGGTCTTTATGAGATCGGAGACCTTTTCTAAGACTCCCTTGTATCTGGGCTCTCCTTCAGGCTGGATAAGTTCCTGCAACGGATTAAGATGGATTGCCAAGGCATTGGCCCGAATCATATCTATGATCTTTTGAATCTCGTCCATGCCCAAACCCTTCGCCAGTTGAGCTCCGCCAATATTGGCAATTAAAAACGCGTTCGGCGCATTTTTTCTGGCTACCATATAGGTGTCAGCCATCTTCTCATTTAGCAGCCCTGCACGTTGACTTCCTAACCCCATCGCAAATCCGTACTTTTCAGCTAGGATTCCTAATCTGGCATTTATTTTTAAAGCCTCATTTGTTCCACCGGTCATAGAATCTATTATAACTGGAGCACCAAAACTAGTGTTCAAAAACGTAGTCGAAGTATTGATTTCATCATAATCAAGCTCAGGAAGTGCGTTGTGAATGAATTTAACGAATTCTAGGTATGTCGAAGCCGATCTCGCTTGGACATTCCTTTGTAGAGGTATCTCTATACCCTCCTTCTTCCTTTGAGATATGATTTTTAGATCGGATGAAAGATCTGATGTATCAGGCATATTTACTCCCGCTCGAGGTCGTAATTAACGTGCCTTCAAATTTACTGCCAATTATTGCATTAATTATTCTCCGTGGTTTTAGCCCGTTAACCATCATTACATTTATTCCGAGAGATGCCATCTTGAGGCCTTCAGACAGCTTCCTTCTCATGCCACCGGTGATATCTGACGTTACCTTGGAAAGTTCGAGTGTTTTGAAGCTAATTTCATCTATTTCACTTACAATTTTGCCATTCTTCAAATCCTGGTACACCCCATCAACATTTACAGCGAAGATGACTTTCATAGGCTTTAG
>JANWJI010000119.1 GCA_025449515.1 Nitrososphaeraceae archaeon
CACTCTTCCTGTGAAGATGATTTCCCTAGTCCCAGGAGAGACTTCTAACGCTTTAAATATACTCACCTAGTTTAACCACTCATAAGCATTAGTTTTTAGGCTATGTCGCTGATATACCTAGCCTGATATCTACGATTTGGAGTTTCACCGTATTCAACTGATTTCTATACTTCTGGTATTCTCGATAAAAAATATTCACATTTACAAAGTCTGTCGATATCCAACTATCATGCATTACACTCTTCTTCAGCATAATCGATTTCGAAATTTCCAACTAATCCTTATACTTGGAATTAAATGATGCCTTATACCTTCTCGTCACCATCGCTTCGATAGATGAACTGAATAGTATCCAGCGTAAGTCTGATTTCTCGAGAATTCTGCGCAAGTCCAAAATCGGAAGCTGATTATGAACTGACCGTTGTTTGAGTTAATCTGAATTGAAATATCCATTACTTGCTAGGTTTAACTGGCAGAGGAATACAGATAGAAAAAAAACAATACAAATATTCAATACAAGATAATCCAATTTTTTGCATTCTTTTGCGCTATATACTGTCTTAAAATAGGAACAAACCTTAATTACAGCTGGCCTCTTTTATCTTCAATGAGTAAGCTGTGTTCAAATACTACTGCATTTGTCACAGCAGCTGTTATATCTGCTTTGGCGATAGCTCCGGTACTGCTAACGGATCATCTAGCGAAAGCCGCAGATACTCCGGTAGGCAAAACTCTACAATGTGACAGTTCAAAACATACGAAAAACTATTGTGACGGCTTTACTATAGGAAAAACCGATTGCAGGGATGGTCACAAGTACAATGGGGCTAATTCAGATCATACAAATGATTGGAAAGGTGGATATAGAGCTGGATGGACTGGGGCAGGGTGTCACATACCTTAAGCCGATACAATTTTCCTAACTAACCTACTTTTTATCTAGTAGATACATCTATTTCGCCTGTTGCTTAACCTGCATAATTCTAACGTGCATACATCAAGATCATTGTTCGTCCTTCGTTAGATGTCTCGGGAATAGTGCTTCATAGGGTTCTAGGATTTGGCTGAGGATAGCCCTTCCCCTCACAGAGAGCCTGTATTTTATAATGATCTTATTTCCCCACGGCTCCTCATTCCTTGATATGAGTCCTTTTACTACTAAATCATCGATTATTTTGCGGTGCTTAGCATTGTTTAGCCCGCAGTAACTTATAAGCTTGCTCTGATTAAGTTCTCCGTACTCATAGAGTTTTAACATTATATCCTTCCTTATGTAAATTCTATCTCGATATTCATGGACCAATTTTTGTCAATTGTCACTTGTAACCTATAATGTTCACTCAACTCGTTTTTCATATGTCTTTTGCAACGGCTGTGAACTGTAATCCGAAGAACAATAAAATACTTAAGGTATCTAATTTAGATCTAGTTAGCAGACTATGACTATAGCATAAAATCCGATATATAAGAAATTCAAGATGATAGCAAAAATGATTGAAAGAACTGACAATAATTAATTTGATAATATTTGCAGCCGACTTGGCCTTCCCTAAATTCCATCCATTAGTAGGTAATATCTAGTAATTATTTGTGTCTTTGCATGAAAGACTATGCCCCAAACAGTACGACTGTTCCCATTTGGTTTCGTGATATTACAACGGCTGAAATCTCTCTAAACAGAAACTCCAAATCTCGAATTGCAAGTCCCATTGCGTTATTAGCTCAAACAGATAGTTATAGGGCTTAAATCATGAATATTCCATTATCAGATCGATTATTAATTCAGATATGACTTCTCGCCCAGCGATATATCTCGAACTTCTAGTTCTGTAATTATGTGCTCATATCAATCTCCTGGAGTGTTTATGAACTTCAATCTATAACTTATGTATGTTCTTGGCCGTAGATTATAGTGAAAACGAAGTTCTTAAATTATCAGAACGTTCCTTATATCAGTATATAACTTGAGTAATTTAGTAACGTTAGGTTTCAGTAACTGCAGTAACTCCAGAGTTACTGCAGATAGGATAGTGATTCGTTCTACCACAGGAGAACCTAGTTGAAAACTGGCTTCAGGTACGCATGTCCAATCTGCAGGCATCAATCTAATCGACATTATAATATGAGGGTGCACATTGAAAGATGGCATGGAGGCAATGGAAGCCCAATCAATAATCAGGAAGAAATGCAATCGGCGAATCCTTCAATCATCAAAGATAATCCTTTAAAATTCTATTATAATAGAGCACTTCGACGGTTTTTACCTATCTCTGCTTCTCATAATGGAGGCTCGAATTATGTGTCTGCCTACCCTGCTTCAGACCCGTTTCATAATAGTGTGCTAATTTGGGAAAAGATGATAAACTTGACTGAACGAAGCAACAGTTTCTTTCATTACTCTCCTTATCCTTCATCTGACCCTTCTAGTTTCCATTATCCGCCGGCGACTCAATATGAAGGTCTGTTTCAATCTTCCCGTACAATGCAAAATAATTGTCTACAACATGATAATCCAGCTACTGTTAGCAACTATCCCCACACAACTAACAAACTAATCTTTTGCGAAGATGTACTAGGATTTCGTATGGATGTGTGCCCTAGGTGTTTGGATTTATATTCAATATCCATTTACGAAGAAAGCGAAATTACCCTTGAGAATCTTAAAAAGATAAGAAGCTCGATACACAAATGCAGCGCAGAAAAGCTTAGTAAGGTCATGAACATGTCATGTTCTAAGAAAAAACTGAATACATGGAATTGGAGGACAAGCTTCGGCCCTGCATTGTAAATAAGGTTCGTGATTGGCTAGGAGATAAAGAACCTTGGTTGAAGGCCTTTAGGTTGCAAGGTAATCCTATAACAGGATGTGTTCATTTTGCAAAAACCAATGAAGGAGACTTTGGTTTTATTGGAAGAGTGATCGATAACGGACATACGACGATGCAAGATGATGGGTTAATGGATTTTTTGTTGCTATCTAGATATCTGTGCACAGCAGCTTATATTTGCATAGATTCCAGACCTGGTACCGGCAAGCACTCAAATTCATCCCAGTATGCAATTTTATTACTGAAAAATAGATATCTACTCAATCCATGCTGAAATGTCATCATCGCAGCAAAAATCAGGTTTTGACACTAGTAGTTCTGAACGTATATTAGTGATCCTGTTGACGAATTTTGCAGTTAAAAACTATCGAGGCTCGATGCTTCTCTAAAGGCTGAGTGTTTGGCTCTACGATATTTGGAACTTACGGATAGTTAAAACATCGGTTCTGCTCTTGCCGCTATCCGACTGCTAATGCGGTAGCGATAGCCGTTTCCTATTTTAAAATTCGGCTAAATATTTTACTGTGTTCAGACGCAATTTTATCCCAGTTAATATTCAGCCTAAAGTACTCAACTGTTCTCTTATAGGTTTCGAAACCATTATCTAGTAACTCTGCATTTGAAACGGCGTTGCTACAACGCTTCACAGTGATGCCCAATCCTTTACTGGAGTTCTTTGGAAGACCCAAATTGGTTGCTACGAAGGGCAGACCATGCGCCTGGGCATCGAACATCATTCCTGACCCAGAGATTACTTTGTATGGAAGGTAGACTGCGTTCGCAGTAGTGAACAGTATCGATAGGTCTTCTTCAGTAGGGTAATCGTTGTGTAAATTAATAATCCCGTTTCTTGCAAAGCTTTTGTTATCTCGTTCTGTACGGTAATGTTTATGCGGGGGATTTGTTACGACTGATCAAGGCTGATGGAACATTAATCTATTCCAAAATGTGCCCGCCTTTTCTAGAAGTCATAAAACCTATTGCAAGTTCTAGTCTAATTTTTTGGGCAGATTAAAGATCTTTGTCTTTTCATTTGTTCTCTTCCGAATCGATATATTGGGTTCTGCATCATGGCAGATAACTTGACCTTCTCCAATATTTTTGGACATCTAATTCGAAAACACTAACCATGTTTCCCTTTTAGCGAGCTTCTCCGTATTCAGGCTTTGGAAGCAATGGTAATTAAGTAAACTTTTCCAGTGTGGTAAAGATGTTACCTGAAAAGATTTTTCCAAAACCTGATCTGGACGAAGGCTTCTGAGATTTGCTTCAATCAAGCCGTTGCTTAAAAGTATATGCTGAATGAAATGTAGTTACGATCGCTACTTCGCAGTAATTGTAAAATGCATCCGTGTTTGTATCTGTCTTCGGGGGGTCCAGTTTGAATAATACTGGTCCATACATAGCATGTTCATACTGAATATGAATAATATTGGCTTGTTTTTATCCACTAATTGCAAAAGAAGATTTGAGTCCTCAAGTTGGGTCGGAGAAATGACCCGAAAAGTCATCGTTGCCCGGTTTGTTTCATACAATTTGCACGCCATAATCGATATTGCGAAGTTCTGTGGTGAGGTTATACATGTATAGTCCAATTCCCATGTGTATGGGGGGGTTAATCTGTAAACCATTGAGATTCTAGCATATAATGTAGAAGCAAAAGATGGTTTATTAATACGCTGATTGGCATACGTATTTTAATATAAGTCAAGTCCTAGATTTAGGATAATGGTTAAATACAAATATTGATCATTATGAGAGAGGCAAATGCCTACAAAACATACTGTAACTATAACATCGATGGGTTCAAGTTCGATAATAGTCCTCCCTAAACCTGTGGTAGATGGCTTCAACCTTACAAAAGGTAACAGGTTAGAAATGATAGTAAAGGATGATGGAATATACATTCCCTTAGGTCAGGGCAAGTCGAAAATTTAAGTCCATGATTTAGACAATCATTACGAACATATGCTGCTAATCTGACCTATGTTGATTCTACCGGCCAGCTCAGGACCCTTGTGCTAACGCCAAATCAATTATGGTTAATCTTTATCAGACTCAGTAATATTCTAAACTGCTTGGAATAGCATGAATTAGGAGGTTATTTTAAAAATTAGTTATTTTTTTCTACGAAAATTTAGATCCTCTAGATTGGAATCAATCGTGGCAACGACATACAAGTCTCTGCCTTTTCGTATATCTTTATTCCCTTTAGGATAAGGCCTTCAGCATCATACCATGAAATTCATCATAAGACATTTTAAGCATGCTTGTTATCCATGTCTTAACATCCCTGCCCTATAGATACCTTAAGTTCGGCTACTCAGTCGTTACTGCTTGCAATACTGTATTTGTCACAAACTCGATTTCGTTTTCTGCCAACTTACGAGAAACTCTTATTTCGTTCATCATTTGGGAGTACACTCAATCATTGTTTGGGATTTTCTTGCAGTTAGCCTAGAGCGACCAAAGTTGCTTTTGATAAAACCCGGTTCGATTGATACGAGTATTATCCCCAATTGCCAGTTCGTATGACAGATTCACTTAGACCTTCTACTGCAAACTTTGTGCCTGCGTATTTATTAGCCGAGTAGCCGAAGCGGCTGCTCCAGAGCTAATTTTGACAATAATTCCACATCTTTGTTTCCTCATATCTTCAAGTACGGCCTGTGTTCTTCATATCAGAGCATAAAAATTTGTTTCAAACTGCTTGATCATCTCATCAATAGATAAGTCCTCGAAGGAACCTCCGATGCCATATCCGCCATTATATACTAATACATCGATCTTTCCCTTATCTGCAAGCACTAGTTCAATTGCATTGCTAGCTGACACTTCGTTAATCACAGTTGAATAATTTCCACAGATAGCTTTTCGCCTTCAGTTGGTTTTCTTAATTCATTTACCTTTTGCAATCCCCGCATTGTAGCGTATGTATGGAAATTATATCTTGCGAAGAGCAATGAAGTTTCGAATCCAATACCACTGGAACTACCTGTTACGACAGCAACTCGATGTTGGAGGGCCTTTTCTGTCTATAAGGTCGTCCCTTCATAATTTATAGTCCTGCACGTTTAATATTTGTAAACAAGGAATTTTATTTATTATCCCTCTAGTCCATCAAAAAGGTCATCCCAAGACTTCATATTAAACGAATTTTGATATTAACGATTAAAAGTCCATTCAATCCAAACATAAGCAAGCCCTCAGGTATATATGCCGGGTATCCAAATATTATAATTCTGAGAAATTGTTCTCGAATCGAAATCCATAGGTCCGTGATAGTCTAAATTACGTATGTCTGCTAATTACCAGATTCATAGGTGTCGAATTTGTTTTATAAGGACAGCAGTAGCGTTTTTAAAATGATCCCATAGATAATGATGATTACATGGAGGAAGGAAGTAAAGAGTTGGTCAAGGTATCTGTGTATATCCCGATCCCGAACTCAGGGGGGCCATTGATACAACAAGGCGATCTAACTATTCCAAACAAGCCAAAGGGAATAATCTTATTTGCTCACGGCAGCGGAAGTGGCCGGAACAGCCCTAGAAATAGACTTGTAGCAGACACGTTGAATAGAGACGGACTTGCCACTTTATTGGTAGATTTACTCACACCTGAAGAAGAAGGGAGCGATATTATCTTGGAAAAGCAGCGGGATAGGATCCCAGGCTTCGTTTTGAATAAATTTAATATAAAGCTGTTAGCTAGCAGATTAGTTTCAATAACTGAGTGGATAACGCGAAATTCGAGTACTAAAGGCCTTCTGCTCGGTTACTTTGGAGCAAGTACAGGCACGGCTGCTGCCCTCATTGCAACGGCAACCGATAGTGTATCTAATCTTGTCACTGCAATCGTATCACGTTCTGGAAGACCGGACCTTGTTGAAAGGAATGATTTGAAACAAATCAGAATCCCCACACTCTTTGTCGTAGGTGGTAATGATTATTCAGAGGTGATCGACTGGAATAAAAAAGCACTACGAGATATTGCTTCAGAAAAGAAGAAGATAGTAATAGTTGCGAATGCAACCCACCTCTTCGAAGAACCCGGGGCCCTCGAAGAAGTCGCTAGACTAGCAAGCGGATGGTTTAGATGTTTTTTCCAAATAGAAGACCATAAATTGTCATGAATAACGTTTGTTGGTGATTTTAACAATATATAGTTAAAGAAATAGTCACGTTAAGGGTTCCCAAAATCTAAGCTATCGCCGCATAATCTTTGGGCAAAAGAAATGATATTCATGATTTGCTTCGGTGCTAAAAGACAGAGATACCTCCAATGGAATCATACATACTAGTATCGGTGAGGCAGAAATAAAAGGATTAGATTTTCCTGACATCGCAGGAAATTTTACGCAGATCTAAAACTGACGGTTTTCTAGGTAAAGAAATTTAGCTAATGCACGAAATTATGATTCATATAAGGTTTAATTCAAAATGGATCGATTAATTATGATAGTAATTGAAGATTATAACTGGCTGTCGGCGCATTTAGATGACCCGGACGTAATTGTTTTAGACGCAAGGGGAAACATGTCATACAGGTTTGGGCATATTGAGAATGCCTTGCCGATTGGTATCGAAAGCCTTATTTCAGTTGCTGATAATGGGGCTAATCTAGTAGTCGATTCTGAGACAGCTGAAAAGGTTTTCACAAAACGTCGCATCGACAAATCCAAAGCAGTCGTAGTATATGGTGAGAATACCGACCCGTCGGCAGCACGAGTCGTTTGGAGCTTACTTTACCACGGACACACGAACGTCAAGCTCTTGGAAATCGGGTTCAACGAATGGATGAAAGCCGGATTGGCAACTAGTAAGCAAATTCCAACCTATACTGCTCCAAATGATGTGCATTTCTCTTCGCTGATAGACTCGTCTATTAGGGCAGATGAGCAGACAATCAAGGATAAGATGAAGATGGGTCAAACAATAATAGTCGATGCTAGAACACCACAGGAACACTTCCAAGCAAGGATCCCAGGATCTGTGTTGCATAATTGGGAAGAAGGTATAGGAAATAATGGGAAGATGATTAAGGATCGAGACGATCTAATACTTGAATTCGAAAATAAGGGGATTACGAAAAATAAGGAAGTCATATGTTACTGCCACTCTGGAACAAGAGCTTCTCATACGTATTTGCAACTTAGAGAGGCAGGGTTTAGTAGCGTGAGACTATATGATGGTTCGATAATCGATTGGGCGCAGCGTCGAAATCCGCTGCGATAATTTGCATAGACGATCGCATCTATCCTCCGGTGTGACAACATATTTCGTAGTACCTTTCAAAATGTAAAAATAGCTTGATATCTCGTAGTGGGTATTGGCCGGAATCTGATCGGTAAGAATCCAGTCGATAAGTTCTGTTGTTGTGATAGCTGGCAATTAATTTCGCGGTTTAGCAATTTAATTATTATCACAATCTCAATTAACATTCGACATAGTTTGAATAGGTCAACCTAAATGTGAGACGTATAATTATAAAGTATTATGGACAGTTTTGGGTAAATTAACGACATGGAATATTGATTAGAGGCGTTTACTTGAGCTAAGCTGAACTTGAAAGTATAGAAAGATAATATCAGTTACGATACTTATTTTTTGCGCTGCGTCATGCTTCGATACTAATTGAATGTACTACATTTACAGATCATACTAATATGCTTACGTATGCACGTAAGTGTGGTGTGCGAAAGATGGAAAAGTTTGTAGACGTAAATGGATATAGAACAAGATATCTGGAATATGGTTCAGGTAATAAGAAAACCGCTAGCAATAATTTCACGGATCATATTTTACTCATTCATGGTTTAGGTTCATCTGCAGACAGATGGCTGGACATCCCAGAAGCCTTATCTAAATCGTATCATACATTTGCGATTGATTTGATAGGTTTTGGCAAAAGTGACACACCCAGTACCGTAAATTATAGCATCAGATTTTTTAGAGATTTTGTTTTTGAATTTATGAGAACAATCAGTATAGATCACGGTAAAACATGCTTAATTGGACATTCGCTTGGGGGTTATATTGCAGCCGAGGTTGCAATAGA
>JANWJI010000120.1 GCA_025449515.1 Nitrososphaeraceae archaeon
AATCCTTCACTCCTTCAATTTCTACAGCCAATCGAGGTCTTGTATGATCCATGCAAGTATCAATTCTGCTCTGTGCGGTAGAGAAAAATCGCAGTACTATTCGTACTACATTTTTACTACCATAGAAAACATTAGTCTTTTCAACACTGGTAT
This sequence comes from Nitrososphaeraceae archaeon, assembly GCA_025449515.1. Taxonomy (GTDB): domain Archaea; phylum Thermoproteota; class Nitrososphaeria; order Nitrososphaerales; family Nitrososphaeraceae; genus JARBAU01. The sequence continues at coordinate 154 of JANWJI010000120.1, forward strand.
TTTCTTCTGTTTGTATCGTCAGAGCTCAAAATATGTATCCAACTCCGACTATTTAAGACGACCATATGGAAAGCGAATCGAACTTGAAGGAGCTTTAGGATAACTACCTAGACTAATACTTGTCTTCTCTCGATTTCCTGCAACCTAGCTGATAAGAATAACCCGAGGAAATAACGACATCTCTGACTCACCTCTAGAGGACTGATATGTCGGCCGTTTTCAAGATGTAATTAGTGTCATTTTGCAAGTCGAGTATATTGGCATTTGTCCACACACAAGCAATCCTCCTGCGAACAGCGGATAGTTGCATCTATATTAGTTAGTCACAAGTAAAGGATTTTAAGGTACTTGCCTTGATTCTATTCACAACGCTGCTGATTCCTTTATATCTTTTCTTATCTGTTTGACAGAATACTGAGTAATTTCCTTAAAGTACGATATGGTAAAAAATATGAGGAATTTTGTATACATCTTCATCAACAGCAACAACAAGAACTAAACAACAACAAGAAAATGAAACCTTGGCTCGACGCTTTCATATGGAAATATTTCGAGAAGGAAAATTAGCTGTAGCAGATGAAATTCTGGCTCCAGATTTTGTTTTAAGAAATCCCGTCCTTCCTTCCGAGTTTACCTATGGCCCAAAAGGTGTAAAGAGATTTGCGTCAATTGTAGCAGAGAGCTCGCCGGGATATGAACTCATACATCATGATACAATATCAAATGAAGATAAAGTATTGATTCGATGGACATATACTGGTATGCTCAAGAAAGAGATGTTAGGCATACCCCCTAGCGACAAGCCTGTAACCATCACTGGATTCGATCTCTTTAGAATTGCAGCAAATGGTAAAATTGCAGAGATGTGGCAACAATTTAACGTTGGAAGTTGGCCATAATTTCAACATATATCTGGTATTATAACCATGCTACAAAATACTGGAAGGACAACGTCAGAATAATCATCAACTTTTTTTTCACAATTTAAGATATTCATTCTATCGGGACATTGACTGAAGAAGATATCATAAAAGCACAGAATGCACCAAGAGATGAACTAGGAGTTATAGTGATAAATATTCTCTACAATTTAGAAGGTGGAACGATTTATTGTATGTTAGATGCACCGAATAAGGAGGCAGTGGAAAAACATCATGGTATCATGGGCGTAAAATGTGACTGGATAATGGAAGTTAAAACAACACAAAAAAAGTGAGAGGCGCCCCCCCTAGATACGTTATCCATATTGACAGGAGTTATCTAGTAAATTAATAATGCGTTCTGCTCGTAATCATTGCTTCTAGCTATTAATATCTCCATTAAGTATTCAATATTCGAAGGATGGTAAAATTTTCTTGTTAATAAAGCTGTGCAAAAATATTTGGTGTGCGGGATTTCATTCTTTTATCAAGGCAGATCTTCTGATTACTACTTATTTAAAGTCCTAATATTTCAAGATATGATCCCATTTCTTTAAATGAAGCCCGATGATAGTCATTCATATGTTCAAGGACACGATAAATATGATATCCATCACCAAGCAGATTACATCTATTGCATTTAATTCTATAATATGGATCAATTCCTAAAGTTCTGTATGCCCGCAAAATATCTTCATCATCAGCTACGTATTCATATACAAATAAAGTCGTCGATGATTCATCTCCAATTCCAGTCTTTGACATTAGCAAGCCATTAATGCATACCATGACAGATTTTGCCGTTGATGTGGTTTGATAATTTTCATCTCGGTCTATAATTTCGGAAATTTTCATAAAGCGTCCAAAACATTGTTCTTCCGTGGCATTTTTCAGTATTTGTGAAAGTTTCACTTTCTGTTTCTGTTCTTGAACCTGAACCGACATCCAGCTTTTCTATGTTATATTGGTTAATAAAGAGATTGATTATGAAATTTGGTACTCAGATATTGAGCAATATAACAGGCTAGATCAGGAAAAGGTGATAGTATACAAAGATTATAGGTAGAATTACCTCCTATACGTTACAGACAAAATTGTGTATCACTCAATCGTAATCTAAGCCGACAATATCATAATTCCGAAGATGCGAATAATTATTTCCGAAAAAAAATGCTCTCTAATTCGGTATGAAACACATACAATAAAAATCTTTTCTAAATTGAGAGATCAAATAGATAGACTAATCATCATTATACATTGACAATGATGATAGGAATCTATGAGTCTATCATGAGGCGCGCCAATAGGTAGGCAACATAGATAAGATCCTTTATGGATTCATGAATTTTAGCTCATAAACACTGGACAATCCAATGAGCATTAGCCCTCTTTCATCAAAAGAAGATATATTTGTCATTGGTGTTCCAACTTCTAGATACTATTGATAGTCGCCCCGCCTGACTAGCGGGCACAGAGGATTATTTAAAATATTATATGGTGAACTTAGCACTACTTCAAACGCTTATTTCTATTTCCCTTCATACTTTCTTCGCAAAATCTTTCATACCAGTAAAGTCAATCAGTATGCAGGGTTCCTCTTCAACGACACATGAATCATGCCCAGGCGGTATTACCGCAGTATCTCCTGCTCCACCTTCAACTTCTGTACCATCGTCCATCCTAGTTTTAATTCTACCAGAGATAACATATGCGGTGTGTGAAGCTTGGCAACCATCTGTTTTAACGAGTGGTTTAATACATTTTTCCCAACTCCAACCGGGTTCTAATGTTCCTCTACCCTATAGTGACACCGCTATCCGGAAAGTTTACAATTTCAATCTTTCCTTTTTCAAATGTCCTTACTTCGTCAGGTGAGCTAAAGCTTTTTGCCAATATTTTTGCTGCTGACATTGACTGTTAAAGAAACCATTAGCATTAAAGGATTACGAAGCTTGTAATAGCTCTAGACGAGGTGAAATTAACCGTGGATCTCTTTTTCTAATGCTTCCTTTAACATATGTACGTGTTTTTGCCTATCCTTTTTTATAATTTGCCACATTTCTATCAAGTCCTGCCTATTTGCATTCTGCGCATCTTTAATATACTTGTCAATAGTGTCGTATAGAAAATCTGCATCCTTTCCTAAGACCTTTAGTATGTCATATGCGGTATTCGTTAATTCGGTTGAATGTCCTTCACTCATTACCTATTTAATAACCGATAAGCTATTTTAACAAAACCTCTCGATATGTGCCGCCAACAAACTAAGTGTTATAACTTAGGTCTAATCTAAGGGAGGATAATAGGATGCCTTGCTATATGTAGGCCGCACATAATCTACGTATTATTACACCCGGGTATCCCGGGTTATTTTCAACTCTAGAGAAGAATTTGAAAATATATTAAAGACAATATATTAACAAAAAATTATAGTAGAATGTAGAATACAAAAACCATCCTGGGTATCCCGGGTGTTAGAAACACAAAGGTACAATTCTATAGATAAGATCCTACAATTACCAATTTTAGTTCTCTTTCTATACTATAAGCCATCGATCAATGAATGAAAAATCATTGGATGTTAAACTCTTGTGACTGTTCTATCCGTCATAGTGTCCATAGTACACATTCAAATCTGTACAAGGATGAGGTTTTTCTCACATAATGCGCGCGAATTCATAATATGAAATCCAATATAGTACTATAGATACTCTAACGTCTATGACGGCTTGTCTGCTAAGTATGAACTAGCTACGATGTCTCCAAACCTTCAAAGCATAAATGGCGGTACGGTTAAGATACTTATCCTATTTCTAATACAGTATAATAGTATCATAACCTAATAAGATAGAGCGACCAGGCCAATTATCCACCTGAATCGCCCTACAATGTCAATACAGAATCACTGGGGATTCCTAGTAGTAGTAAATACACACAATGTTATAATGTGTTCTAAACACATTTACTGTTTATTTTGTGTTAATAAACAAAATAATAATTCTAACTTATAAAAATATTTTAGTATGCTGCTATGCCCTGTAAACCACAATGGATACTTCGAGTAATGTTATGCGGCATATCAGATTATAAATAGTTCTAAAAGACGGAATCAAATGTATAGAATAACACCTTAGTATACATAGACAATAATGATAGAAATTTATGCATCTATAATGAGGCGCGCCAAATAATGCGTATATATAGTTAAAATTTAATTTGCAAATGATACTGCACCATTGCTAGTTGGTTCTAAAAATACAAAGAACAAATGTAAATTTCTACAAGGCCGATACAATCCTGCATAGTAACTTTGTATCCACATTTCAGAAATTGGACGATGGATATTAACTGACGTCTGATACAAAATTGATGTGTATTTCTATCAAAAGACGCGCCAAATACCGCCTATCGAACCTATAAATGATTAAAGGTGCGGGTCAGCCGCCGATAGATTCGAATCGTTTTTCTTGATTATGAAAGATAATGACATAACGATCCGTTAAAGGACCTTATTGGGAAAGAAAGATAACTTTGGATCTTAATAAAAAGTATCGACTCACTGCAGCCTACTATACTGTTGATCCCTTAACCATTTTTATACCAATCAAATGTACTATAACTTCATGAGCAAATTTGATTCAATAGATGACAGTCTAGTTTCGCATATTATCTACCGGGTACCTAATAACAATCTTGACGCAATGTTGCAGCTATGCAAAGAAGCCTACGATATGTTGAAGCAAAATGGCATTCTACACTATGACATTTTCAAGTTAAGCAATAACAATGTGCCAATGGATGAATTTGATAACATTGCCAATACCGTTTCGGCAAACCAAGACGAGGAAGTATGGATCGAGTCAATCTATTACAAAGATCGACAGCATATGAAGGAAGTAATGTCAAAGATGGAAAAAGACGAAAGGATGGGCGAATCGATGAACCAATCTATGGCCCTACTACCTCCTGGTGCTAAGTTTATTATGGGCGAATTTGAACGCCTCAGATTCTAGACTATAAATGGTTACTTTCCTCCATTACACCTCTAACTTTGCCGCTAGATAAAATAAGCCAGCAAATAATGTGACCGAATTTTGCCTTGTTTCTAGCATTCTGACAGGCTATAAAATATTATCACTACTAAGGGGTAATTTTTCTGTGAAGTTGGTTAGAGAAGATCAAGATAGAAAATACACAC
>JANWJI010000121.1 GCA_025449515.1 Nitrososphaeraceae archaeon
AGAATTAATAGAGAAGAATAAACACAAAGGAGAAATGCCGATGATTTGCAAGATCGGTAATTAATCTGAATAGTACCATATATCTTAACTCGATATTTGATTGCCTTACAATGAAGTTGTCGTGTTCCTAGATGGTTCACCCCCTGTTGGATTTATCTCGTTTAATCCAATGACAATGCTACTTGTATTAAGGAGCACTTGCCTAACGCTCGTAGGATTATACAATACAATGTCAGTGATTATATCCGTTGAATTTTTATCCTGGGTGAGTTCATTCTCATTTTTCGGGGGAATGTCGAGATAATACAGGCACATGTACCCAGGCTTTGACAGCTGCTCTATCACCTTTAAGGTTGATGGTTTCAGGACTGGGATCTTTCCAGTGAATATTCTAAGGACTGGTTTAGAATCAGTATCGCATGGAAGTTTGGCTGTCAGATGGCCATTCGTGATTTTATAAGGCAAACTATCGTAAATATGGATATAATCCTTCGGGGGTAAGATTTGATTTGAAAGCAGAATGGTGGCGGAGTCTCCGACTAAATTCTCTGCGTATTGGGTGCTATTTGGGTTTGTATTCTTTGTAGTATTGTTGTTATTCTTAACTTCGCCAAATACTGACGCCATTAATGATTTAGGAGAAACTAACGAATCTAGCGTTGATTGACCCGACTTGCTGCTTGTTTCTCCAGCCGGTCCGTTTGATATGCCAGTGATCTGGGCTCGAGCATTATTGTAAAACAGCATATGAGGAACTATCGAAAGAAACAGGATTTGGAATATGAAAGACATTTTCAAATAATAAAAGTTTCTCCGCTTATTCATCTCACTGGATAGTTGTGCATCCTTTAAAAAAATAATGAGTTATATTTTATTGATACTTCTCTCATTTACTTTCAGTTGTTGCACGAATACAATAGAATTGTCTATTATGATTTGACAATATTCGCGCAGCAAGTTAGGTAATATAATAATACTGTGCTCTAGCAGCTTTTCCATGGTCACGACGCGAGTCACAACCTAAAACGGCCAAAACTATTAGAGAGCTGGAAGATATAAAAATATCCCTACGTCATAACGCAGACAAATTAAATATTCTTCCCCTACAATTCAGTCGAATCAGCCATTTCACTTCAATTCATAGAGTGCAACAGATAATTTCAACACCATTTTTTCGTTGGTATTTTCTGCTATAGGAATCAAATATTTTAGCGTCTCTTCCTTGTATCTATTCATTTGATATTTGTGGAATGTACTTTTAAGTGATCTAATATTATCTAATCGGTCAGCCAGTTTAATGTATCTAATAAACTTTGATCCATTTGCGATTCCTTCAAAATACTTATCCAGGGTGTCTACTTTAGTCTTGTCGGAATCGTGAAGGATAGGCCTAGTAACAGTCGATACTATACTACAGACATTATCACCGAATTCTGATCTGAGTATGCTTTTACAGTCTGCTTGATTGCTCGATTTTTTTTCCAAAATGTCATGCAATAATGCAGCACAAATCAAATCGACATCGAAAAGTCCAAGCTCATCAGTCAAAATAAGTGCAACTCTTAAGGAATGATTAATATGCGGTTCGATTTTTCCGCTATTTCGATATTGTCCAGCATGAGCCTTCATAGCCAAACTAAAAGCCCTGGTTATTTTTGTCAAATCAATAATTGAATTTTCATACGGCCTAAGTAACGTAGAAAATCCAGATCTTGTGAAATCGTTGATGTTCCACTTCATTCTTGTCTAAGCGTAGATAGCAGTCCTTGATATTATTCGTTATTGGAGTACCATGTTTAATTCCAAGATTTTCCAACCAGATCGAGCGGATTTAGAACAATCACGACTAAAACAGAGCTACTAAACTGGTTCAGTATAATTTGGGCGCTGATTTGAAATCTCCTTATAGCCGTCAACAAATTCATTTTTGACAAATTTGAATAGGGTTAGAAATCGAACATCGCTTGCAAGTAGAGTTCTAAAGAAATTCTTGTCGTGGTTTGTATGAGAAGATACATATTGATTCATCTGTGTATTTTCTTGAGATTTGTCTTTCCACTTCCGCGTTAACATAGTTATCCTTATTACCAATATTTTAGCGTTCCATTCCAATTCGTATTCCAAAACCATTCTTAATTTTTCCCAATTTATGGGAGTACCTGAATTTTTCATAGTCTTCAATAAGTTCAAACTAGTCCAACAACAAAGTCTAAGGTATTGAGTTATAGAATCTGACAATTGTGGATAGAACTCTCTTATGCTGTCGGTCGTAAAATATGAAAATAATAGTGTCTTTAGAAGTATGTTATCTTGATATTTCAGTAAGAGCTGATTAGGATAATTTTGCATATTCAGAAAAATATAGAACAGGCAGCAAGTAGTCAAATCGTACGAAATCCCATCACCTAATACGTTTCCAGACCTTCTTTCAACCAGCCCTTTTTTAATCAATGTCATTATATACGGTTCCTCATCGAAATCGAATATATCACGCTTGAGTCTGAAGTAAGAGGATATTTTTTTCCTGGAGTAGCTTGATTTTATTACCTTAATTAGTACTATCTTTTCTCTTTCTGATAATTCACTGGTACTACATTTGCTTATTTCATCCAAGTAGATCGACCAATCCATGTCTTACGTCCACTATAATGTTGAATGCAAAGCTGTTTATATTAAGCCCTCGGAATTCAATGATGTTGGAAGCATATTATTATTATATACAATAACAAGTCTTTATAACGACGCAAGAACATAGTAAAGTGTAGGTTAATTTATTCTACCTTGAAAGATGGAATTGGAAATGATATAGAAAAATTCTGACTGGATTGCGAGGATGAACGTTACTGTCGTACGAGTATGATTACGTACTACTTGAGTCGCTTTGATTTATCCATCGATCTTCCGCTACATTTGCAATCGACTTGACTCATACCATATACAGTATAAATGAAGGTCTTGATAATATGCTGGTCTATGAAATTGAGGACGTATAAAGTGAACCCAGCTTTAATCGTAATTGATGTTCAGAACGGATTTGTTAGCAAGGGTGGCTCCTACGATCTATTGGGTTTGGATACTGCCAATTACAGGGCTGTTATTGCCACCATCCGCAAGCTTATAGAAGTATGTAGAAGATATGGACTTCCAATATTTTATACTCAAGCAGTTCGAGAATCATCTGGCATCGATCTTCTTACAAAAACCCATAAAATATTGCCAAAATCTAGAGAGGAAAGAATAAAGAAACGACCAATTTGTGTGAGAGGTAGTTGGGATGCAGAAATAGTAGACGAAATAAAACCAACGCAAGCAGATCATATCGTACTCAAAAGAAGGGATTCTGCCTTCCATGACACAGAAATTGCTGTGTGGCTGAGGAGTTTAAGCGTAAATACAATCATTTTCTGTGGAATTGATACATCGATCTGCGTGGAAACATCACTTAGGGATGCGTTTAATATAGGATATGATGTAGTCCTAATTTCGGATGCAACTGCCTCTAGTAACGAAAAGCATTATGAATCTACGTTAGAAAATGTAAGAGGTTACTATGGGCTTGTTATGGATCTGTCAGAATTCTCAAATCATCTAGACTCGAGTAATTCCGCTGCAAGTAACGATAGAAGGAAAATTTAGGCAGGACTCAAAAATATACGAATCAAATTACACCTGACTCGCGAAGCTTTTGAGGCAAATATGTCTCTGCCAAATAGCGAAATCCATGCTTGAAGAAAGCATCCAATTCGCATTTTTCTTTTCGTTGAATGAATAGGTTTAGCTCCTTTTGCCACTTCCTATCCTTAAGCCATGGTTTTCTCTTCATATCAGTGGCCCGATTTAGATCTTCATCAGAAGCAGTTAACCTTGCCACCTCAGGAATATTGTAGTCATAGATATCTGAAAACATCATACCCAACACCTTAGCGTCGGGAGTTACCAGCCTTTCGCTATCGTAACTCAAAGATTCGCTTCCAATTTTATACCTTAATGCAATCCCGAGGCCCCATGGATCAGCATCTGCAAAGATCACGACAGGTTTTTTCCATTCTTGGTTAAGAGCCCTTACCATCATCCTGGTTGCTCTATCAGGTTCACCCGACCCCGTCATCAATATTGCATTATATTTTTGTATAAATCCTGATTTGCGGATATTGTTAAGAACTGTGTCTTTCTCTACTACCATCACAAAGTCAGCCTTGACGTTAACTATTTCCAAATCGCGAATATTTGTAGGGACCAATTGAGAAGTCGCTCTACTCCCTAGGTTGCAATCTATTAGATCTCCCCCCACTCGTAGAGTAATTGGCCCAGAAATCATTCCCTTCGGTTTGGAAGTAACAGCGAATTCTTCTCTGGGTACTCCTGTTATCAATTCTATGGCTTTAATAGCATCATCTGAATTGTCTTGGGTATTCCAGAATTTTTGCTTATTTTTTTCATCGCCAATGGTGCTAAGAGTAGCATAATACATTCCTCTGATAGTGCTCTCCATCTCTTCGTCTAAGAGCTTTCTCACGGCATTTGCCATTACTATGTATTGGGAGAAAGTAGGAATCTTCTTGGTATTCTCTGGACTAATCTGTACAGTCTTGGGACCGATGATGAGCATCCTTTTCTCCTCTGACCATATTGTATTGTCGTAGCCAACTTTTGTAATGTCCAAGACTGGCAAGACCTTCTCCGATAAGACATTCCTACTTATGTCCGACATCATTAATTTAATCTTCTTGATGACTTCTTGGTGTCGTTTATCTCTTGCTGGCATATCTAACTATGAAACCCCTAGGTATTATGACCATACAACTTATTGATTTCCAATCACCTTTACGTGCTAAGCGGTTAATGCTTCCTCGCTCTCCCAGTCTTCCTTCCTCTAATATTGGATATTCTTGTATCAGTTAAACTGAAACGATTCAGCGAATTATTTCTTGATTTCGACTCATCCAATTCTCCTCTTGGGACCTTATAGTCTTTGACTTTGTGCGATGAATGAGCTGAAATTACATTTATCTCTCCAACATGTGTCTCCACCAAGCTTGTAAATGCGTCAGAGAGTTTTTTTGCGTCTATATTAATTGATTCTGAAATTGCGTCAACGATTAGAGGAATATAATGCTTGTAGAGGCGTAGCCTATTTTCAGCCTCCTTTATTCTAATTTCTTTGCGAATCTGGGCGCTTACCCTCTTATACAGATCAGTTAGACAAAATCGCATGTATTTTTTTAGACTTCCTTCTGATGCAATACTTTCCTTGCCTGCAGTTTTGTATGGAATTTTTGTGGAACAAATGTGGAAGAAGATATGAATCGGGAGTAGTTCAATAGCACGATCAGACTTCATCTCAGGATTGGAAAACTGTTCCTTTACATCTTTTTTGGTTATCCCCATTTTATTAATTTCTACTTCTGATACCACTTCACGAGCTACATCTGAACCCTCATCATACAATAGTGGAATTTTGTTTGCAAATCTGTAGAGTCTAAATGAATTTATATTTCCTCCGTACGCAATACCGCATTCAACCACTGTAGCCCGATTATTTATTATACAAGTCTTAGAAGAATATGCTGTGAGTGCAGGTTTTAACACTTTGACAGACAATTGAGAATTTGGTAGCTCATTGTGGCTATTGTTCTCCTTTTTAGTTACGATAGAATATTCTTCCATCATCCCTGCCGTCAAAATATGCTCACCAACTGGACTTAGATGATCAGTATTTGGAGATTGGAATTTCGTTTGTCTGCAGGCATTTACTATTTTGATCAATTCGTGCTCGTCATACTTGGTTGCAACCTTTAGTTCCACCTCGGCCCTAGAAAGTATCTCCTTTGCTTTTTCGCCGGACATCTTTTGGAACGAATTACACAATATACCATGTAATGTAGTCTTTTGATTAGTAAAATTGAGAATAGCTCGTTTTAGAGTCTTAAGATCCATGTCAGAGGGATGCGGCAATACCTCACTTGAAGCATCAGGCATATTCTTCGTTCGCCGTTCAAAGATGACACTGCCTTCATTAGTGGTAAAGATTATTACAGCATAGGGATTGACTATGCTAGTTTGACTAATATAGTCATAAATTTTATTCTTCGTGATTGGAGACAATCGAGCTCGCAGCATTGCTTCAATCTTAAAGCCCGATTTCGAATTGATTGAATATTCTTCATTGTTAGTATCTCTCGATAAGACTATCGGTTTATTAGTACCTATATCTGTTCTGAGTTCAAAATAAAACTCGTCAGCTTCATCAAGTGTTCTCGTCCAAACCTTAAGCGGATGATCCGTGTCCTTAGTAGAAAAAGCAGCAATCATTTTGAGGCCCACACCGAATAGACCACGCTGCTGTCTTTCCACATATTTACCAGAAGTTAAGAACGAGCACACCGCGACTGGCACCTTGTCTGCAGGTATGCCAACTCCGTTATCTTCACAAGTGATAATCCACATATCGTTTAATGAATCATGGATCTTTAAAGATAAGGAGATTCTCGGCAATATGTGATTGACTTCACAAGAGTCAAGAGCGTTTTCGATTAATTCCCTAACCGCCATGTATAATATGCGCTCGCCAGTAAACCCAGCCAGAGCTGAGTTGTCAACGAAAAATTCTGATTCTGCTTTTCTATCATAGCGCACTTTACCGTTATGGGGTATCGTCCCAGCTTGCATCCTCTTAATTTGGGTAGTAATTTCTGTTCCTGAGCGCTGTTTCAAACGGATCTTATATTTCTCCAACTTAATTTAACTTTTTATAAGCCAAAGTATACCCATTCGAGGTTAAAAATCCGACCAATAGGGGGTAACTGAATTTCTCAATTCATGTATTCTAAAGTTAGCAACTTGTACAAAGAATCTTTTTTTCGATTTCTCTACAACAATGTAATCGGATCCGTATCCAACTATACTACCATTCATTAATTCTTTTAACGCCTTCATGACGTACATCACCTACAATAAGCAAGATTAAATATGTATTCCTAATATCATGGGGTAAAACATCTAAAATTTAAACACAGCATTGATAATGCAAATCAACATCGTATTAAGGACAACATTTCCTGTAATATTGGAGGTATTGTGTTTATACCGTAGATACCTCACTTTTTCATTTCCTCTAGAAATATGTGAAAATCCCGTCCGGGGAGCCTCAACCATTAATTGCCTGAGCTTAAGAGAGAATCTATATCTGATAAAAACGGCAGATTATTTGCTAAATTCAACCTCTATACAGATAAGTTTTATATTTGGTCAAGTTCATGTATTAGATGTATAAAAAAGTAACCCACTAAAAATAACTAGCTTGAGTTACTGGAGCTTCCAGACTTGTTGAAACGGATCAAATATTTCAATTATACTGGAATATGGGATAATAGATCTTACACGCATGAGTAGAAAAGGTACAATCTCATTTCCTTCTACCATAAATGCATCACTGCAATTTCGTTTTACCTTATAGTCTCTATTTCTAGTATAGCAAATATATTGCGCTTTCGATACCCCAAAGTCCGATCAATTTCTTTGGTTCCGGTTATAGTTGCAAAATTCGGTGGTAGCGCTCTTGGAGTGGATGGTGGATCTATAAGTCAAACCATTAGCAGAATAAAGCAAATTAGTAGAAATTCAA
>JANWJI010000122.1 GCA_025449515.1 Nitrososphaeraceae archaeon
CAATCTTTATCATAGTTTCATCAACGATAAATTCCGTTGTCCGTTTTCTCTTTCTCCTGATTCTTTTAGGTCTGTACTTTTGAATCCATTTCCAGATGGATACATGACTCCTTTTGACGAATCGAGATAATGCCTTTGAAGTATTCCTATATGATAAACCTAGAAAGTATAAGTACAATCCATAGCCAACATACTTTGAAGGTGTCCTATTTCTTTTAACAACCATATTAAAGAGATAGGACATCTTCAGCTATAGGATTTTCTTTAAGTTAACACAGCCTGTTCAATCCTCAGAAACTTTTTCAAGAATGTCTTTTGATTGCCAAAAAGTCAGAAGTTCTCTAGCCTGCTCATATCCAAGCCATGCGTAATCCACATGTTCTTGGGAGATTCTTATTTGAGAATTAAACGTACCAACATGATAGAACTTCACTACCTTTTCGATCTCTGTGTCCTTTTTTAGGAAGGTGTAGTTTACGTCGCCAAGATAGTTTAACACTGCGAATCTCCTGATACCTGTCTCTTCCTGAATTTCTCTTCTGAGTGTTTGATAGTCCGTTTCTCCGTTCTCTCTATGACCCTTGACAAAGTTCCAGTCTCCTCTTGGACTTTTCATTAGCAAAAACTGTCTAGTTTTGCATTTGAGTCTTCCAGATTGTGAGTTCCGAACCATAAATTGGCTCGGAGCGTAGGAAATTACTGCACCCACGGATTCTTCGTAATCTCTTTTTCTTATTTGCAATTCCATTATTTTATCCAGTAATTAGAACATACAGTTAGGACCTTGGACTCGATATTGCCAAATATCTTTAAAATATGCTCTCTCAAAGTTCTAAGAACATCTAAATGAATTAGCCGAAATACTTTTGCTATTTTCATCCTTTAACATGTGATTGGCATTTAAAACTGCGTCGATATCACAATTCGAGATAGATCTTGATTCGTCGTTTAGTGTAGGAGACATTAGATCACCGCTGAAATTGGCATGGCCTAAACCAAGCGCATGTCCTAGCTCATGTTTTGCAATCTGCACGGTCGTATCAAAGTCTAATTTTTCGCCAAAAACAGATTTCGATACCGTTGTTACGGCGTTAGTAATCTCGCCATTTTGAAGATTATAATTTATTCGCGTTGCCCCAGGCGCAATAGCCTTAAGACTAATCCCTTTATCAGCAAGTTTCATATGTCGCACATTGCCATCTTGGGAAAATTTTGAATTGAACTTTAGGGTTATGTCTGCACTATTGTCAGACGAGTCCAGTTCAGTAAACTTTAGACCATCAATATTCCTAGTCCAATCGTCGATAGCACTGTGCACTGCTTGTCCAGCGATAGCGTTTCCGCCTATGATCCTATATGTCAAGCCTTCATCACTAATCTTATTGGGCGACCAGTTACAGCAAATTTGAATAGACGGCTCGTTATTTGATAGATCGTTACTGTTCCGATCAGACGTATGTATAGATGATTTTTTTCCTTCAACTTGATTGCTATAATGGTCGGCTTCATTCGTAGCTAAGGCAAGAAATGCGAACAGTACGATAGTAGTAAACAAGATCTTGAAGAACAATATAATTCTCTTGGCATCCTGCTCTTTAAACTTTGTTTTTATTAGATTTAGTTTCCTGCATTTTGTGTCAAGTTATTATCTTCTAGAGTCTTCTCTTGATTTATTAAATTAACAGCGACGTAGTAACCACAATTCTTATTACAACCCTTTACTACTAGTCAGCTGATTTATCCTGAATGATAAATGGCTTTATTTATGGTAGGCATTGGGACGAAGTGAGTAATGATCCGCGAATCATTGAAAATCTAAGGGTACGTCTGATTTCTAAATACCTTCATCATATACATTATCTGCTTAACGAAATATGCTCATTAACATAAATTCGTCAAATCAATCAACCCCTCTACTATTTGTTTAAACGCTTTAGTAGTTACACGTAATCATGTTAGACAGTATAGATTAGATCCTGCGGTTTAATTCATTGTTGTAAGAATTGTTTCATTGATACCCTCAAATTCGAGGGGAATTATAGTTTAATACCAAGTGTAGGATTGAGCAGACCAGATTTAACTAGGATCAGGAAAAACTCCGACATATTATTGATGCTATATATCATATCAAATCTTACTACGGTTTCTTTTTATTGATTTCAGTATTGTCTATACTAGTCAGTTGGTTCATGCTCTTTTTTAGGTCTAGTATGCTTCTAGCATAGAATACTGCACTAAATATAATACCAGCAGCGACAGCTGGCCCTACGACTTCCGCATAACTGACGCCCAATTGAGGAATGGCGTTGTTTTTATAACTTGATAGACTACCTGTGTTATTGGGTGATGTTACTTGATTTGAGCTGGAACTCGCTTGTAATGGGCCTGCGACAGCACTTACCGTCCCAAGTGAATTACCTCTTTGTTCGGCAAACCATATATTTCCATTAGTGTCGGCAGTTAACCACTGAGTGAATGGGTTGTTTGTTGGAATGTTAATGTCTTTATGTTCTCCAGTCGTAGTATCAATAACGGATATTTTATTTATTACATGTTCTGCAACCCACAAATTATGGTAACCATCAAGCACCATTCCAAATGGCAGACCTTTAGGATTTAGATCGGGATATCGTTTGAATGTCTTTAAAAGTGGATCAAAAACACTTACTGTATGACCATCATGTTCTGATATATATATATTGTCAGTATCTGGATCGATAAGAAGGGCCGTAGGGCTCTTCAGTGAGCTATTATTGTTAATCCTTTCACCCCTTGACGGATATTCGGTTATCTTGAAGTTTTTGTTAGTATCAATACTTCCTAACTTTCCGGAACCAGCTTCGGAAAACCAAATTAAGCCATCGTTATCAGCAGCGATACCTAAAGCACCAGAATTCGGGGTCGGTATACGATAATTGGTAAAATTCTTTGTTTGCGTATTAAACCTTAATATCTCATTGTCGGCCGGCAGTGATATCCAGATATTGGAAAATGTACTATTATTGACGCTATTGGCTATTGTAACACCAGATGGCGGTCCCTCGCTCTTTATTCGATAAAGAGTATTGGTATTGGTATTGGGATCATAATTTCCGAGGTTCTTGTTCAATGGATCAATATACCATATGTCGTTATTGTGATTTGAGTCAAGGGCAATGCTTGTAACAATACTTGTCCCATTAAGTTTATGAGAATAATATTTTCCGCTACTCAAATTAAATGCCAATAACCTCCCACTACCGATGGATGAATCACCAACCCATATCACATTTCTGCTTCTATCATATACAGGATAAAGTGGCTGGCTCACAGAACTATTGCTATTCATGTTTGAAGGTACGTGAAATTCATGAACATTGAATTTTGTCTGGTCGAGAGGAGGCTTGACTAACACATCAAAAGTGCCTATAATATTGGGTGCATTTTCTTTTTTGGGCGTTCCTTCAATCTGTATTTCCCATTTTCCCGGTAATCCAAAGGATGCACTAGCCGAAAATACATTAATTGCAGAAGACATTCGTCTGGTATCGACTTCAATGGGCCCAATTCCCTTTTCAGTCTGGGTAAGTCTCATCTTTGTTGAACTAATATCTACTGGGATCCATGTTGAATTCAAGAATTTGATTTGGAAATTGTTACTGCCGGGTGCAAATGGATCTATAGAAAGGATAATTATATCTCCGTCTTCAGTAAAACTCGTTGAAGTAAATGGCTTGTTGACAGTTTGCGCAAGCAACAGCTGACCATTTTGATATTGCTGCTTCTGTTGCTGTATCAGACTGTGAAATTCACTATCAGGCAACCCACTATTGACCATTACTGCTACAGCCAGAAGGAGTGCTATCCCGATTAACGCTTCTATTTTCGTAGTCTTATTGAATTTAGATATTGCTGTTGTAGTAGCGAGTGATGAGGTATTGAAATATTTTGCTTTACCTGTACTGTTCTCATTTTCCATTGGGGGAGTTAATTTCCTGCGTGAATCTGTGTCTGTGCTAAAATATCGCTTGAATGTTTTTTTGTTCTCTCCGATTTTTCTGCTACTTCCGTCCAGAGTCGCTTTAATAGCAATGATTGTCGATTCCTTCAGGGCTAGAGGGTAAATTCTTGCCTGATTGTAACCTCCGATGGCTATCATCACCGCCGCAAGTGATAACTTGACAATCAGTACTTTTCCATAGAAAGAAGCCAAGGTCAATGCCAGATTGCTTTCCAACATATACAACAAAAATGGTCCTGTTATTACAATTAGCCCAAGTATCGTTACCGGGATGGTGGAAAATCTAGGAAGTATTATTGATAACACCGAAGCTTTTACATGTTCGTCTAGATTTGCTTTTTTTATGCTAGGTGCGATTACAAAAGCAAGATATATCAGGCCCCCAATCCAAAGAGAAGCTCCAAAATTATGAATAAAATCTATGATAGTTGATGTAAAGGCGTTACCTGCCACGGCTGCACCGTGGCTTATTAGACTTGTAGTAAACAATGTGAGAGTACCTAATATCATGAAGATAGTGACCACTTTTCTTGAAAGTCGAACTGAGAAAATGGTAGACTCACGGGTCTTATTCTTATTTCCAATATTTTTTATTGTGAGTCTCAAAATTCCTTGCCTATAACAACATAGAATGGACATGCTAGCTAATACCAAAGAAAGAATCGTTCTAACGATCCAGACACTTCCAAACTTGGTAGAAATAGCATCACCAATCGTTGCGTTTATAGATGATGCCTGTACAGATATCATTGCAATATCCGAGAAAATCAGAATCAATGAGCCAACGAGCATCAAGACATAAAAACTTCGATCAATTTTATATTTTGTTCTTGTGAAAGATGTAAACAGCCAGTCAATTCTAGTTATTGGCTTCCATATCCACAGGGCTAGAAACGCTCCACCTACTATGATCACCTGACCTACCAGCGAAGGGAATCTTGCTAGGGCATCAGGAACAGATAGTTGTGACTCTGCCCCATTGGCAGAGCCTGGACTAGTAACTGGAATAATTGCTTTACCAACTCCAAATACGAAGGCGTTATCTGTGACATGCCCATCTACTTCCGATAACATCTTCGTAGAAACCGTATAGACTCCGTCTTTAACTGAGGCAGGCAGGGAGACACTTAACAGAGTATGATCGCCCTTCACATAATGTACGTCTTTCCTATCTACTTGCTTTCCAGTAGAGTCCAATACTGAAATCTTGCTATAGCGTTCATCCACAGGTTCGCTTAACGATACCTGTATATTCGATGGTGGAGTTTTTAATAATTGTGACGGTGAGGGGTCGCTATTAATTACAAATGCATGTCCATAAGTTTTCTGAAGCAGAGATGGAGTGAAGATCAGAATCGAAATTGAAAACGATACGGCCAACATTATGAGCAAGGCAAAAACGTAATTCGTATCTTTACCTGACTGGATATTGACTTCATCAGTCGTTTGCAGACACCTCCAATTATGTAGAAATCTTTGGAATTTATAGTATTTGAGAATTTTATTCCTAACATTCGACGAATGAACCAATAAATTTATAGGATGATAGAACTCCTTCTTAGGAGAGGTCATATTCATAATTAGTTATGACATTTTAAACATATTTGCCACATGTTTACTTACATCTCTTATCAGTATTCTAATAATATCTGCTTTTGGTGGGCGTTATATTTCTAACATGCCGGTTACACCAGTATATGCACACATAACGAAACAGATTGGAAATATGAAAGTCGAAGTTGGCTGGTCTGACGAGCCGCCATTAACTGGACAAGTTAACAACATCATTGTCGCTGTCAACAAAACTTCTGCTGGTGGACAGGAGTCACCTGTGATAGACGCACTTGCTGATCTAGATGTAAAGGAGAAGTACGGCAGTATTACAAAATCAGTCGATTTTATCCCCTCTGAACAGGCTGAGGGTCTATACGAATCTAAAACAGTACCCACTA
>JANWJI010000123.1 GCA_025449515.1 Nitrososphaeraceae archaeon
TATCTCAAGATCAATTTCAAACACAGTCCCTTCCTGCATCTGTGTTACTTTAAATTTCAAGTTCTTGGCATCTTGGGAAAATTCTACGTCTAGCTCAGGATGACCTGCTCCATATATCCACTGATCAAAGAATTGTTCCAAACTCTTACCCGAAACATCTTCAAGAATTTTTCGCAAATCATCTGTTTCGGCAGTTTTAGTTCCGTAAGTATCTACGTATTTCTCTAAACTCTTCTTAAAGAAGTCATCCCCAACATAATTTCTGAGCATATGTAAAATGCATCCACCTTTCTTGTATGAGTGTGAATCAAAGAGATCGTCTGGGTGTTTGTACACTTTAGTTACAATAGCTCTCTTGTATAGACTGTTTGCTTCATCTAAATAGGCATCAGCCATCTGTACCATATAGTTTTGAAACTCATCTTTGCCTCTACTGGCTTCGCAGTATAAGGCTTCAAAATATGTTGCAAAACCCTCATTTAGCCAAATGTGTGGCCAATCCTTACAGGTAACCAGATCTCCAAACCATTGATGAGCTAGCTCATGCGAAATGACATCATCACTGGAATAATCAAGTGAAGCTCTCTTATCATATAATATATTTCGTGTCAGAGTAGTACAACTGGTGTTTTCCATTCCACCCAATTCAAAACCCTCTACTGCAACCTGTGAGTACTTGTTATAAGGATAGTTTGTATTGAAATATTCCTCAAAGCACTTGATCATCCTTGGAGTATTTTGAAAGTTCCGTATGCCATACTCCTCATCAAAATCTACTGGCCAAAAATACGATAACTTAATTTTCCTTTCGCTCCTGCTACTCTTATATTCTTCATCTTTTCGGCCAAAATTACCTATTACAACTGATGTGAGGTACGCTGGGTTGGGAATTGATTCTTCCCAAATATGTCTTGTTAGTTTTTTGCCGACAGTAATGTCCTCTCCTTTTTCCACTATGCTTTTTGCCTTTTCTATTCCATTGGAAATAACTACAAAGTTTTCCGGAACCACGACCTCAACTTCCCTAGAATATTTAACCTGGGGTTGATCAATACATGGGAACCAATACTTTGACTCGACTGATTCGCCTTGTGTCCAGGCCTGTAGGTTCTTTTTTCGATGAAATTCGTCATATTCAACAAAATGAAAGCCGCTTCTTGGTTTTGTGATGACTAGATTATTATTCACATATCGGTAGCCAGCAGAATATTTGATTGTCAGATTTAAGCTATCACCTTCTGCCAATCTCTTTGCAAACTTAACAATTAATTTATCATTATTTGTACTAAAATCTAATTGGTTGATATTGTTAACATTTTTGTTATTATCGATAGAAGGATAAGAAGAAACCACTTTATCAATTTTCATATCTGCTATATCAAGTTCCAGTTCACCAATCTCGCGTCTTGCCGTAATTTGCAAGACCTCTTCACAATCAGTAAGAGTCTTTGATTCAAAGTCAGGCTTTAGTTTAATCACCATATATTTGATATCAAATGGCAATAACGACAAATGATGAGTAGTGCTACCAGGAAAAGCGAACACTTTAGTTGATTTATGGTATGTTTGCATGCATGATCTAATCGAATGCTACTATTTGGCATTATAAATATGTCGTCATTAGCTGAACTGGAGGAACAGACGCATTATATTTTGAAAGGTAAAGGTTCGTTATTATCATTTACTGATCTAATGAAACAGTGGTACGATAAAGATACACTGATATCAAATTATTATTTAGCTTCAACTCTGCCACAAAACATAAATTGAAACTTTGTCCAATTTTGCGAAATCAAGTAAAAAATGGCTACATTTAACTCGTCTGACAGCACCTCAGAAGTGATAGTTGGGCAGGCTAATGATAAAAAGAAAAAAGTGGATTCGTTTGGCTTGGTAGTTATCCTGTTTTCATTCCTCCGATACATATGTCATATTTAGTAGTATTTTGAGGGAGATATTTATCTGCGCATGCCTGCCGCTGTTGAAGAGTGGCTGCATAGGCGTTAGTATATGATAGGCTTCCAACGAGAATTGTTGCGATTGCTCCTATGGCCAGCAGTGTTAAAAGCATATTTTTGTTCATTTGGTTATATTAGAATTTTATAATAATATATAGTAATGTAAATCGGTGTTCATCCTACTAGGATTTGGACTATCCAATAGTTCCCTTTAGCTGGATTGAAGAATTGATTCATGATTATTGATTAGAATTAGAAAAAATAAAACGACAGAATTGGACGATTATTCTAAATTCAATCTCCAACGAACCAAAATTTCGACAAATATTGTCATTAAATGTATGTGTTAATAGTTTCGATCCTCTGGAAGATCAAGAAGCTTCATTACCAGCTCGAGAATGGATTACCAATTATCGATTTGGATTTTGATATGGAAAAGGCCTTGGTTCGGCCTATAGATATCAGAGTCAGTTACATACGTGGAGATACTAATGGATAGACGGATCGGCCTATCAAACGCCATTTTCTTTTTTTAGACCCTTCGGTTTTTATATAAATATATAGCATATTGCTGAGGCAATATTCGCAAATCCATATTTCCGTCGTCGAACCTCCGTCTATCTGACTATACGACTTATAATGAATACTAAACCATCATTTTTCCTGCTGATAATAGGGTGCTGAAGACTAATGCAAGGGTCAATCCTTGCTCCAGATCTTTTTTTAGTTAAATTTCTAAAAAATACAGATCAGTTACCAACATATCTACTCATTCTTCAGGAAAATGAATCTGATTTATCAAAGGGCAATAATGTTCTTAATTGAGATAAATCAGTATGACACATATAGTATTCATGAATCATCATGAAAGTATAAAAAAAGAGGTTGTTCTGGCTGCAACACTTCTAATAATTGGGGCAGCCGTAACAATGACTATAATTGGTAACAATGTATTTGCAAAGAATACACAAGCAGCATCACCAGAAAATCCCTGCGGAAACAAGCCGTTAGCGCTAAATATAAAGTGCGAGAATATAGTATCCCAGACTGATGGAAGCGACAACGCTGTAAATGCGTCAGGCCGGCAACGATAATCCGCTTTACAATTGGATTGCCCTTCTCTATTTAATTTCTCTATTTGTCATCATATTGAGCGCCATAATATAGTATGTAATAGTAAAATTATTTACGTCATTATTTTTCACTGATTGTATGTGGATAGAAATTGTTGTATTTCATCATTTTTTCCTTTTAACTTACGAAAGAGAAGGGTTATGAACAATTGTCGGGTCGTAGGTTCAACGGTCTGCTAGAAAATAGAGTTATTTCTCGTTCTCGACTGTTGCTAGTGACTACGATCTTCTTAAGGTCTCTGAATGTCATCGCTATTATTAGATTTCCCATCAACAGTATAGATGTCATCAGAATTAGCGTATTCTCTTCTTGTTGACCCTGTAACCGAAGATACGACACTAATGCATATATATCACAAAGAGGATGCCTCACCACCGGAAAAATGCTAGGGAAGCACTCACATACTACTGTTGGATCCGTAATTACTAAATTGCATTTGTTCTGACCGATGGAATTTCATAAAATTAAAATGCTACTGATAATTATACCATTACAATTTTTTTGTCAAGATCTTTTTATGAAGCTAAATTACAAGTAAAGAATGATTGACAATATCTGCCTATGTTATAGGAAAACATGCTCTTAAACAGGTCGATATTTCAGAGCCTCTTTCAGTTAGAAAAGAGATGAGGGAACATCCAGAAGATTCATTATGGATTCACGCTGATGATCGTGGTGACATTTTTCGTTTACAAGACGTTTTTGGTTTACATCCATTAGCAATAGAGGCTATAATTCACACACATCAACCTTCCAAAGTAGAAGAATATGACTCATATTTGTTTACAATTATGGACGGTGTAAGATATGAAAAAGAAGATGTGAGTGGAGGCAGAAAAGGAGAAAAGAATGAGGATGTAAGCAGAAGATCTAGCGATCATAAATATTCCGATAATGACCTTGAAGAAGATGATTTGTATATCTTTTTGGAACAGAGATGGATAATTACCATCAATTTCAATAGTCGACAGCTTGAAAGCAATATTAAACAAAGAATAAGTAGAAGTTTGACACCATCCCAAAGACCTAAATCAGTACCATTATCAGAACAACAGCACCAATCACAAGAACAGTCATCAATTAGCCAGAGAAATGTGGACAGAAGCTATAACAGAGCAATGTGTGAAATGGTGTACCGCTTTGCAATAGAAGAAGTTATTTCAAGTTACTATCCCATATTGAGTAACATTAATGTTAAATTGGAACAAATTGAAGATCAAGTAATACTTCATCAGCCCACACAGTCGCAACTCTCAGACACGCTTTTAATTAGGAGAAAACTCGCTTTCTTGGAAAATACCCTAGCAATGATAACAGCTGCATTTACGGATCTTATCAATGGAGTTGTACAGAAGGATCTTAGCAGGGATTCCCTGAGACACATTCGCTCGTTAAATGACAGAGTGACATATTTAAAAAATAGCGTGGAGAATATGTACCAGAGAGTTATCAACTTGCGTGAAGCTTATAATTCTTCTTTGAATGCAGACCTGAATGAAACCATTAGAACACTCACAGTGATCGCTACAATAATTCTTCCTCTTACCTTGATAACTGGGATATATGGCATGAATTTTGACGTTATGCCAGAGCTTCATTCACCTTTCGGGTATTACTACTCTCTATTGCTAATGGGAGCAGTAGCAGGAGGTATGGTCATCTATTTTAAGAAGAAAAAATGGATTTAATGTTCTGTTCGTTGTTGATCCAGAAACTGGACGAAGAATGAATTTGGCGACTCGGTGTTCAGATACTGATTCAAAAAATGTATAAAGGTAATGATAATACCAGCTCTATCTTACTTCAACTATCATCATTTTTGCTACTTCTGTGACTATAGGAAAATCGTTGTGGGCCATTACTATTAGCCTATCACATTGACAGCGTTACCATCGCCACGGATTTGGCTGGCCAAATTCTGGCAATCGATATTCATTGCCAAATTTCCATTACCACAAAAGTTGGTTTGAGCAATTGTTTGACTTTGTCTGTTGCCATTACCACCACGATATTTTTTCTTACACTTGGCTAATGCATCTTGACTGACTGCCGCTGCAGTTATTAATATACTTGTGATTGCTGCGATTGCAATGATAGTTAATATCGTTTGATTTTTCATCGGTACTTGTGATTATAACGTATTGATATATTTCAGTTAAGGAGTTGAACTAGCTAATTTACATATATTACTTCTATATTTTCATATGTTATGAAAGATAGTTATACAATTAGTTTGGCCATTTTTTTAGCATCGATAGATCTGAAATATCTGCTATAAAAATGGATACTAAAAAGAATGATACTTTATACATTTCGCGATTACTTTAAGCTTATCGCCATCCCATTTAATTACCATACTTGACGGGGGCTGCGACATTAATTAATTCATATTCCCTTATATCTATTTGAGCCTTATCTATACTGAATATTAGGATAGTGAAATGCTTTCATATAAAGATACAGCACTAACTTAGATAACTCAAATATGTAACTAATCAGAAATAACTAGCAATAGGGAATATCAATTTCGCGTTTGTAACAAAATGACTATTCCTTGGCTAGCTGTGAATAGGGACAATTTGTTACCAAATAAAATTAACTAATAAAATTTTCAACAAATCCTAGTTGTCGATGGCTCGATCAAGCACAGATGTAGATCGAAAACTCAACGGCCTACCACAAATTATCAACTTGAGGAAAAGCTAATCCATACTTCATGTTTTTTCACAGAAATAAAATACATCATTTAATCTCAAATGAATTGAGCATCTTAATTACATCAGGTAAGTAAACTGGATACTTGTTGGCATTTGCACTATATACAAAGAAATATGCAGTTCCATTGTTTACTGTGATTACTTCCATAGTCTTTCTATGACCCACAACTTCAGCCCCACTCGATGGAGAACTATCTATAATGTTTGTCGTATACACTATTTCGTGTGCAATATTACGGCTATGCCCAAGTCTCTCAGGATGTGATTCGTAAAGTTGAAAGCTCCCATTACTTTCCAGTTCTTTAATCTCTTCTCTTACATAATCAGATAATGATGTCGTGACAGTCTGATTACCACCAATAACGTATTTAGCTATTCCGACAAAATTGCTTTTACTAGTAGCCGCTTCAAAATCAGGGATCAAAAAAATAATAATTGAAGTAGAAGAAACTCCAGTAAATTGCTTGGAGAGGCCTTTATTCTTGATCCAGCTTGACGAATAGGAAACATTAAAGGGTTTTTCATCTGCGACTAAGAAACCTCTTTCTTTTGCTGGTGCATCAGATTTTGATTCAGATTCAGATGAGTTATAAATTGGAGGGTGATAACCACCAACCATCGCGTCAGGATTATTGGCCCAGAGATTTGAGGCAATAGCTCCAAGGACCATATTGGATTGATTGCTAGATGAGGAAATAGCACCTTGTTGTTCTGCAAGAGCAGAACTATAATTATTATTGAATAAATATGATAGTAGTAATGTAATCGAAAGTAATAGTGATAGAATAATACTCGCAAATATTATATGATTATTCATTTTCTATGAAACATATTCATACACTATGCAGCGTTATTTTTAGCTATATGGTAAACTAGGAGTTATCTCGTTTAAGAACCCATCCCAAAAATAGATAGACATATAGCTTTAGGCTGTCCTGCTCATAAGTGTGGCCTACGATAGAGTCAAGTATCTTCCAACTGTCAAGAGAGTCTCTGATGAATTATGGGATGAGA
>JANWJI010000124.1 GCA_025449515.1 Nitrososphaeraceae archaeon
CCATATGGAGTATGGACCTTTATCTCAGTTACATCAGTGAACATTTCTGCACTGTAAATCCCTGTCCCTCCGAGTATGCCTATCTCAGCTGATATCGAGCCCACAGGCTAATCATACACCACCAATGATGTTACATCATATCCTGAATCCCTCAGGGTCCTGCCACCTTGCAAGTGACCAAGCTCCATCACAAATGCAAAACCAGCTATCCGACTTCCTACTTGTTCTACAATCTTTGCTGAGGCCATAGCTGTTCCGCCAGTAGCAATCAAATCGTCTGCGATCAGTATATCAAGATCTCTACCAAGTGCACTAATTTGCATCTCTATTATATCACTTCCATATTCAACTTTGTATGATTGCTTTATAGTCTCACCAGGAAGTTTCCCGGCCTTGCGAATAACAACCAATCCAATTTCGAATCTTAGCGCTATAGCAGTAGCAATGATAAACCCTCTAGATTCGATGCCGACAACTAAATCAATCTTTCGTCCCTTGAGCCTATTCTTAAATTGATCGGCTATAAATTCAAGCGCCTTTGTATGGCGCAATACTGGATTAATATCTCTGAACAAGACGCCCTGTATTGGAAAATTGGGATAATCTTGGATCAGTTTGCGCAGGTCTATTTCTTCAGTTACCATAAAAACCTCTGCAAATGGCGAACATAAAAAATGTTCTACTCCGTCTAGTCGAAATCTCGCTTAATTGGATGAAAAATATCAGAGGTGTTGCGAAAGTCGACAATCCGACACGGCTAAATTGAATTGTTTGGTAGACTGCTTATCCGGCCCGATGGGTACCGAATGAATCGGTCAAACAATCCTCGGCGTATCATCGTAACTTCAAATTTTCATTTACTAAACGGAATATTTTAGTCCCGCGGTGTGTCCAAAAAGGTATAAATATTATCTAAAGTACAAGTTCTTTATTATGCCTATCAAAAACGGGGCAGATTACATCCGAAGCCTACGTGGAAGAAATTTGAAGGTTTATTTGTTTGGCGAACTCGTTAAAGAACCAGTTGATCACCCGATGATTCGCCCATCGATAAATGCTGTAGCTGAAACGTACGACCTGGCGGAAAAGTACCCAGAGTTGGGGTCTACTGAATCTTCGCTATCTGGTCTCAAAGTAAATAGGTTTCTTCACATCACGGAAAGAGAAAGCGACCTTGTAAATCAAAACAAAATGCAACGAAAGTTGGGCCAATTGACCGGGACCTGTTTTCAGCGATGCGTGGGTATGGATGCGTTGAATTCGTTATACTCTACGACTTATGAAATTGATTCGAAATATAACACTGATTATCAGAAAAGATTAATTGAATTTATTAAAATGATTCAGAAGGAGAATCTAGTTATTGGCGGAGCGATGACAGACGTAAAAGGAGATCGGAGTCTTGCGCCATCTCAACAAGAAGATCCTGACATGTTCGTCCATATCGTGAAGGAAGATGAAAAAGGCGTTTACATTAGTGGAGCAAAGGCTCATCAGACGGGTTGCATTAATTCACATTGGATCATAATTATGCCAACCATGCGATTGCGACCAGAGGATAAAGATTACGCAATAGTTGGTGCACTACCTGCTAATGCGAAAGGTATTACCTACATTTATGGAAGGCAGTCCTGTGATACACGAAGCATGGAAGATGGAACTCTTGACGCGGGCAATGCGAAATTTTCAGGCCAGGAAGCTATGGTTATTTTGGATAACGTATTCATTCCAAACGAATTGATCTTTATGCGCGGCGAAGTAGAATTTGCTTCCATGCTGGTAGAACGGTTCACTTGCTATCACAGGAGGAGCTACGTCTGCAAGACTGGACTCGGGGATGTTTTAATCGGTGCAGCTGCAGCTGCGGCTGATTATAATGGAGTTGCGAATGCCTCACATATTAAAGACAAGCTCGTTGAAATGACTCATTTGAACGAGACTATTTTCGCTGCGGGTATCGCATCATCGTACCAGTCTCACAAGACTGCATCTGGAAATTATCAAAATGACGACATGCTAGCAAATGTTTGCAAACATAATGTCACACGCTTTCCTTATGAACTAGGTAGGTTAGCTCAAGATATCGCTGGTGGTCTAATGGTAACTATGCCATCGGAAAAAGACTTTAGGAGTCCCATTACTGGTCCTTTACTTGAGAAATATCTAAAGGGTAAAAAGGGCGTCTCTACTGAAAATAGAGTAAGAATATTACGACTAATAGAAAATATGACAATGGGCCGCAATGCTGTCGGTTACCTTACTGAATCGATGCATGGTGCTGGTTCGCCGCAGGCGCAGAGAATACAAATTGCACGTCAAATGCAACTGGAATATAAGAAGAAGTTAGCCAAGAACCTTGCAAATGTTTCTGAAGGTGAGGCAATGGATCTAACCAAAGAGCAGTCAGACTATTTTGACAAAATATTTGTGGCCAATTAAAATGGTTTGAACTTAGCGGACCTCTTCTATGTAATGTCGCATTCGGAAATCATGGGTAATGAAACTAAGTGAAGCAAGAAAGGATTATTATCGCAAACGCGCCAAGAATGATGGCTTTAGAAGTAGATCTGCGTACAAGCTTCTACAATTAAACAAGTCCTATCATTTTTTAAAAAAGGGCAGTCGGGTTATAGATTTTGGATCCTATCCTGGTGGCTGGTTACAAGTCGCTAAAGGCGAAGTGGGACAAGATGGCCTAGTTATAGGCACGGATCTAAAGCAGATAGATTATCTAGAAGATGTGGTGTTATTGAATTATTCAGTAGAAGATCCTGAATTACAAGAGTACCTGATTGGACATATACGACACGTAGATGTGGTATTGTCAGACCTTTCTCCGAATATTAGCGGTATCTGGGAAATTGATCACATTACACAAATCAACCTCAGTCGCGTTGCCTTTAGTCTTGCGACTAGAGTCTTAAAGGATGGTGGAGCAGGAATATTCAAAGTCTTTGATGGTGATACTCTAAGAGCTTTTGTTAAGGAATTGTCTACTCGATTCCAACGTGTGAAAATAAGTAAACCAGATGCAAGCAGACAGTCCAGCAGTGAAAGCTATCTTGTTTGTTCTGGATTCAGGGAATGAAATTTGTATCTGTAGGTATAATGGATTATCTCGCAAATAATGGGTCGTTAGTAACGAATGGACTTGATGTCAACGACCCGCGGGCTACGATCACTCCTGGGTGTAAACCATACCATGAATGACGTATTTTACGTCAATCTCCGTCATTATACAATAGCTTTAGTTCTTCAAAACTGAGTTTTGATCCAGATTCCAGCTTTCTTTTTGCCTCTTCTTTAACTTTCAATATAGCGCTATCAGATATATATTGGCCGTGTAATTGAACACGCTGCTTTCTAACCTTCGAGATTTTGTCCATCTGCAAATTTACCAACTCCAGTCTTTGAAGCGCAGTATTGTAGGTACTTAATAGGTCGCCTCGATCATCTGACAACTTACGCCTATCACTATATAGCGCATCTACAGCGATTCTGATGCTATTAATATAATTGTTCATCTCCATATCCTCAATATCCAGTACTTTGATGTTCTCTCTAAAAGTGTCCGCTTGTTGGTTGAGCTGATTAAGGCCTTGCTTTATCGTATTTACGGCCCTGACGGCCTCCATTTTCATAGATTTCTCTTTTATATCCTGAGCCATTCTATTTTTCTCGCTTTCTGTTTCGTATTGTTTATCTTCAAGACCTTTTGTTAGAGTATTTATGGTATGAATTAGATCCTCTTCGGTTTCATCCGTAACTCTTGATTCCATTGTAATCAGGAAATCCTTGGATTGAGAAATTTTTTGACTAATTGCTAAAAAATCGGAATTTTTAGACTTGATCGAGCTTCGAATCTCTTTAGACTTTCTCAATAGCGATTTGAGATTGTCCGTATTAGATTGAATCTTATTATTCACGGATTGTATCTTTGACGTTTCAATTTCGATGATATCATTAGTTAACTGTTTCAAATAGGAAGAGAAGCTCCGCTTCAAATTCAATAATTCGTTCCAATCCAACGATTCTATATCTTTTTCAGCGAAGTTTTGATCAGCTGAACGCAATCTCCAGTATATACCCTCAGGTATTTAGACGCAGTAATATAATAAAAGTATAATGTAGAATCAATTCTACAGTAGATTGTTCTATCGTAACTAACCGTATTAAATTACTTATCGTATACTTTTTAAAGAGAAGTTATCTATCTGAAATATTTCTATATTCGAAGACGGATGTCCTTCATGCGTCTAAAACAAAGAAAGGCAGTGGATTTCC
The DNA here is from genome assembly GCA_025449515.1 of Nitrososphaeraceae archaeon. Taxonomy (GTDB): domain Archaea; phylum Thermoproteota; class Nitrososphaeria; order Nitrososphaerales; family Nitrososphaeraceae; genus JARBAU01. The sequence goes on from JANWJI010000124.1 coordinate 4,285, forward strand.
CAACGTCCATCGTCTGATAAGAACCAGTACAATTTACGGAGATACTAGCTCTAGATCCTCTTCAATCTCTTCCAGTCTCCGTTTTCGTCCGCAGTGTTCAATCAGTTGAGACAGCTTCTTTTTTGCTCTACCTTCTCTTATGGATTCTCGAGCAATCTCTATCCCTTCGGTTAAATCATGAGCCTTATTTGCAACAACCAAGGCGGCAGCGGCGTTTAATTCAACTATCCCAAGGAGATCTCTCTCGGCTTGACCATAGATGCATCTTAGCGTGACTCGAATAGATTGTTCTCTTGTCTTCATCGCCAACGTTTCTAACCTTGCCGTGTCTAGATTTACATCTTTAGGATCTAAGCGGATTCTTTTAACGTAATTACCATCCTTCAATGAAATATCGTTTGGGCATGTATTTGATAATTCATCTATGCCGTCGTGGGCATGGACCACCATTACATTTCCTATACCGAGATTTAGACTAGCTTCTGATATTGTCTCGAAGAGTGAAGTATCTGTGACGCCAATTACCTGTCCCGAAAGATTGGTGCATGGATTGCTAAGTGGGCCAATGATGTTGAATATCGTTCTTGCACCAATTATTTTGCGAGCAGCCGCGGCTGCTGCCATAGAAGGATGAAACTTTGGGGCATAAATGAAACCTATACCTATTTGCTCTATGGAGGACAATACAGCCGCAACGGAGGTGTTGAGGTCAAAGCCCACATATTCCAAGAAATCTGCGCTGCCACATAGCCCTGACATCGATTTGTTTCCATGTTTAGCCACACAAGCACCGCTGCCTGATGCTACTAGGGCTGCAGCGGTACTAATATTAGGGGTATTGATTGAATCTCCCCCAGTTCCGCATATATCAACAATCGATGAATTAAGATTCGGTGTAAGACGGATTGAGCGCTCCTTGACAGACCTAATTAGGTATCGGAGCTCATTTGCGGTTTCCCTTTTCATAGTAAGGGCAACTAAAAAGGCCACAATTGATGCATGTGACACCTGTTCTGTGGAAATTAAATCAATAGATGTTTCGATCTCTCCTTCGGTTAATTCTTTCCTCGAAATTAGTTTTCTAATGAGAGGTTGGAATTCAATATCACCGTCTGTCATCTTTTAATCATCGAAAGAAAGTTTAGTAATATTTTTGAGCCTTCAGAAGTCAAAACAGATTCTGGATGAAATTGAAGTCCTTCTATTAGATATTTCCTATGCCTCAATGCCATTATCTCTCTATCGTCCTCAGCTATAGCGGTTATTTCGAGACAATCTGGTAATCGAGTAGAGTCTGCTACCAATGAATTGTACCGCGTAGCGGCGAAGGGATTTTTTACATCTTCGAATAGCCTACTCGAGTTGTTGTGTCGTATCATGCTCGTTTTACCATGC